>JALNXG010000005.1 GCA_023230485.1 Melioribacteraceae bacterium | reverse complement strand
GGATACCTTCCGGATGAAACATAATGCATAATTGAAAGCATATATAAGGCAGGGAAAAATGGGATACCTATATATTGAAATTTTATCATCAACATTTTCAATTCTAAAGAAGTAAAAATAATCTCCATCCCGGCAAAAAATGACCAGATCGAAATAGAAAGCAACATTATCGAAAAATAATTTGAGGCTACGATTTTTCTTTTCTTCCAGAAAAATATCGAAAAGGAAAAAGATAATAGTGCCGAAAGAAATAGAAGCAACTGATAAATATGTGATAACATATTTCCCTGAATGAAAAATTATTGTAGTGCAAAATAAGCAAAAAAAAAGCTCCGCAAAAGGGAGCTTTGGTACAAACTAAACAGTAAAAATTATTGTAATACTTTTACCTCACTAGCCTGAAGACCTTTTTGACCGTTGGTTATAGAGAATTCAACTTTCATACCTTCCTCTAATGTGCGAAAACCATCGCCAACGATTGATTGAAAATGAACGAATACATCTTCTCCACCATCCTGAGAGATGAAACCATAACCTTTAGAATTGTTGAACCATTTAACGGTTCCAGTTTTACGCTCTGCCATTTGCAGATACTCCTTAAATTAATTTAACACAATTAGCAGAGCCAAAATATTTACTGCCATTACAATAAATCTTTTTTTTGATGCTGCTGCTTTGTTAACTAAAATGTCTTAACGACACTGTTTTAAATATAAAAGTTTTCTTACTTTAATCCAAGTTCTTTACACATGCGATAAAAATTAGATGGAGCTAAACCTAATTTTTCCGCTGCGCTTGAATCAGAGCTAGAAATACTTCTTACATATTTAAAATATTTTTCTCTAAAAACCTTTTCCATCTCTTTTAATGGCAATACCTGCCCGATATAAGATTCATCAAAATTTGTTTCATCTTTCATTATTAAATGATTGCGGAGAATCATCGGATTACTTATATCTTTAGCAGTAATTAATGAATTGGAATTAAGAACTAAACGTTGAACTACATTTCTTAATTCTCGAACGTTTCCGGGCCATTTATAATTAAGGAGAATCTCTTTAGCTTTCTCTTCGATTTCGGGTGGAATAAAACCCATATCACGACTAAAATAATCGAGGAAATGATTAAAGAGAATGAGAATATCCTCCCCACGCTGTCTTAAAGGGACAATATCAAGAGGGACAACATTAAGACGATAATAAAGGTCTTCACGGAATTTTCCGCTATTTACTTCATTTGAGAGAATTTTATTTGTTGCAGCTAAAATCCTTACGTTCACTGAATATTTTTCAGTTCTTCCAATTTTCTCAATCTCCCCTTCTTGCAAAAATCGTAATAATTTTACCTGCGCTTGAAGAGGAAGTTCTGCAACTTCATCTAAAAAAAGAGTACCATTATTGGCTAATTCAAAAAGCCCCGGTTTTTTTGTATTTGCTCCTGTAAAGGACCCTTTCTCATAACCGAAGAGTTCACTTTCAATTAATTCACCCGGGATACTTCCGCAATTAATCGGAATAAAATTTTCATACCTTCGCTTACTATTAAGATGAATATTCCAAGCTACTAATTCTTTACCCGTTCCCGAAGCACCATTAATTAAAATATTCGCATCGCTCATTGCATATTTTCAATATTCTCTTTTAACTGAATCATCGGTTTAGATAGACCGATAAGTTTTTTTGATTCGAGGAGATTTTGGATATTCTGATTTAACTTGGAATCTGATTTGATTTTATGTTTTTCTAATTTCTTTTTTTCATAAGCATTAAAAATACTGAGAATAAAATCGGTTGGTTGATAGATATAATCTTCAATATTTCCCGGATATTTCGTACAGTACCAAAATGCCCCAGCCCTGAGTAAATTATTAGCAAAATTATAATCAGTAATGTTAATCGTCATTTTTGTTATAACAATTATCTGAATAAAAGGGTCTATTGCTTTTATTCTCTTGATGAGTTCTTCACCTTTAAGTCCACCAGAGATTTGGTAATCAAGAATTATTACATCAAATTGATCAGAAGAATTTTCAATTAATTCCAATGCGGCTCTACCATTTGAGACCACATCCATAATTTTAATTTTAGAATCATAGTAGCTAATAGTCTGCTTCACTCTATTTACATCAAAGTTTTCGTCTTCTATAAGAAGGATACGAATATTATCATCTTTCAAGAGAATAGCCCCATTTATGATTAATACGAATAATAAACCTGCATCCTTTAACAGGCAAATTAATTGCCTCAATATCCCAGCCGCATCTTTCCACACCCATTTGATGTGCTATATAACAACCATAACCGGAATGAGTACCGCCATCTTTTTTTGTTGACTCATTTTCAAGAAATAATTTACTGATTCCATTTTTGTTTTTTATCATTAGGTCTTCGGCAATTCCATTTCCATTATCTTCGATATGAATTATGGTAACATTTTCTTCTGCATCATATTTTGTTTTTATTTTAATTTCTATCGATTGCGTATTTCCATGATCAATACTATTTTGAATTAATGGTTCTAAGATTTCCCAGACGACAAATTCATTCACATTGACTAAAGGAAGTGAATCATCCAAATCGAGAGCAAAACTGAACATCTCATTTTTGCTTGATATCCTAAGAAAAACATTATCAACGATAAAGCGAAGAACCGCATTGATATCCGTTTTAAACATAGGATTAATAATAGTATTAATCTCCTGATCATACCATTTCATATCATAGATTATTCGAGAAATAAAGTTAGAATAAGTAATAACTCTTTTTTTAGCTTCTGGAAGATTTTCACTATTGATCTGTCTTACATCATCCTTTATAAAGCCCATAATTTTTTCGGCTTTATGATGAGTATGATAAATCCGCTTAGTAAAAAGAGATTCTTTTTCTAAGCGAATTTGTTTCTTCAGATTTTCTTCATGCTCTTTATATAACTCTTCCTGCGCTTTATTCCTCTCTTTAACTGCATATGAAGATACTAAGAAAATTCCAATTAAACCTACTAACATTAAGGAAGAATAGATCAATGCCATTTCATCAAAATTGGAAGTTACTTCATCTGTAAGAAAAGTGAAATCAGGTGCAATGTGCATATACATCATTCCAAGATATTCACCATCGGGGACGAAAGGAACAAGTATATTAAATGAATTATCTGTATCGAGGGTGGTATTAATTACTTCTTCAGATTTCATCTTGTCTTTATTTTCAAGGAATAGGCGAACAATCTTCTGATATTTTTTATCATCGGGATTGTAGGGTGCTAGGTCATCACTTAGAAATGAATATATTTTTTGACCTGTATCAACGATATAAATTTTATTATTCTTCATTAAAATTAGAGAAATATCATTAACACTTTTTTGAAGAAGCTGTTGACGGAAAATAACATTAAAAGAATAGATTATATTTCTTTCCTGTGATTCTTCGACCGGTTTATTCATAAACATATTTTCGAACATCAGTTCCATTGAAGTTGCGGTAACAATTGCTATCCTTTCGGCATTATCTTTTTTATACCATTCCTGCGCATCATATAAAAAATCAGTAAGCATATTTTTCTGCATAAAAGCGAGTAATATTTGAAAAAGAATAAGTAGGACTATAAATATTGATATATGTCTTAATTCAAAACGATAACGAGTAAGTTTATTTTGGATTTTATCAAACATTATTTACCCTTAGGAAATTCCCGAAACATTAATTTTTCCATTTGAATTGCATTAGTACAGTCACTTAAAGCCTTCCTTACGCTTATTTTATTTCTAATAGCTCTCTCAAAATGGAAGGACATAATTTTGGAATATTTGGTGTATTCGGAATGAGCAGGACGATGAACACCGGATTCGATAATTTTTGTAAACTGCTCAAATTCGGGATATTTTTTCTTAAACCCATCTTCTTTATAGAATTTTTTGAGTACAGGTAAATAACCGCTCTCCTTATAAAATAGCTCTTGAGAA
Source organism: Melioribacteraceae bacterium (assembly GCA_023230485.1). GTDB lineage: Bacteria > Bacteroidota > Ignavibacteria > Ignavibacteriales > Melioribacteraceae > BRH-c32. Next base: position 88,374 of record JALNXG010000005.1, on the reverse strand, counting down.
TCTTCACGCAAAAGATACTTTATGAAATCAACTATTTCAGTTTTCTTACTTGAGAATTTGGAGATCATTAGATTCCAACCGCCAAATGTGGATGCAGGGGTTGCACCCTTAAAATGAGGTACAGCAGTTTTTTTAAGTTTTTTTTCTATGCTCGTATCTATTGGAGAATCAAGAAAATCTTTATCGTAACTAGGCCAGCCCCATAAGAAAATACCATTATCTTTTATAAAATTCTGGTAACTCGGAACTTCAGTATAATAAACTACTTCAGGAGGCGATAGCTGATATTTATTAACTAAATCAACAAGTAATTGAAGAGCTTTCTCCGCTTCAGGAGTATTAAAATTAAATCCATAATTTTTAAAATAGTTTTTATCTAGTCCCAGTAACTGCTCCACATAAATGCAAATAAGTCCTTCATTATCGGCGGCGGGAAAAGTATAAAAAGGATTTACGGTTTTTATTGATTGACCAATCTCAATAAACTCTTCCCAAGTAATATTATTATTTATTTCATTTATGAGTTTATCACTGTTAGGAAGCTTAGACAAAAGGTCTTCTCTGTAATAAAGTACTCCTTGAACAAAATCTAAAGGGATGGCGACTAAAGCACCATCAGAATAACATGATTCTAAAACGTAAGGATGGATTCTGGAAATCTCTTTTTGCGAGAAATATTTATCCAAAGGTTCACACCATTTAGCGAATCTTTGAACCCAGATTACATCAACAGCAAAAAGGTCTATTCCATCTCCCCTGCCTCTAAGAGAGCGTGCTAATACTTCTTTTCTTTCATTAGTACTAAAATCAAAATTGGGGAAATCAAGCGGGATTATTTTTACTTTACCTTCGTTCTGATTATTATATTTATCAATAAGAATTTTATGTGCAGCTGTTACTCTATCAGCAAAGTAAATTTCAACGGGACCTTGAACCTTTTTTGTGTGGAGAATCGAGAAAGAGATAAAATAAACAGGTATAAGGAAGAGAAGAATCAGTAATAGCGGATTCTGAAATGATTTTGTTAAATAACTTTTTAATTTATTCATAATAGTTTTATCGTTCATCAAGAGAACTAAATTCAATTGTAATTAATTTACTTCTAAAAAGTGCGTTTTCCAAAAAAAATGCCATGCAATCAATAGTTCAGTTTTGCATGGCATATAATTCATGGGAGGCACCATGAACAGAAATTTATTTTCTAAGTAAAGTTAAATTCTTTCTAATCAATTTATTTCGCGTTTCCACAGAAGCCGCACTTCTAAGACCATCTTCAGGAGTATTAAGAACATAATCAAGGAGTTGATCAACTGAAGAAACTGCAACATGCATACGAGTATCAGAAGAAGCATAATAAATATAAACTTCGCCATTCCCTTTTTCTATCCAACCATTACTAAAAACGACGTTCGATACATCTCCGATTCTCTCATCTCCAACAGGTGCAATAAAATAACCTGCCGGACGTGCAATTACTTTATTTGGTTCTTTTAAGTTAGTTAAAAACAGGTACAAAACATATCTTAATCCGGCAGCAGTATTTCTAACGCCGTGAGCTAGTTGCAGCCAACCTTTTTCTGTTTTAATCGGAGAAGGTCCCATACCATTTTTTACTTCTTTGATAGTATGATAAACACGGTCATCAATAATCGATTCTGTTCCGATTTGAGGATGTTCGATAGAATCAGATAAAGCCCAACCAATACCTCCACCCGATCCTGCATCTATAAAACCATCCTGTGGACGAGTATAAAAAGCATATTTCCCATCAATAAATTCAGGATGAAGAACTACATTTCTCTGCTGTGGAGATAGAGAAATCAAATCAGGTAATCTATTCCAATTTATAAAATCCTTAGTACGTGCAATACCGCATTTTGCATAAGCAGAAGATGTATCACCTTTCGGTGCATCGGTATCTTTTCTTTCCGTGCAAAACAAACCATAAAACCAACCATCTTCATGTTTTAATACTCTAAGGTCATAAACATTTATATCAGGATCTTCGGTTTCCGGTATTGTAATTGGAAAATCCCAAAATCTGAAATTATCTATTCCGTTAGGAGATTCAGCAACTGCAAAAAAAGATTTTCTATCTGTACCTTCAACTCTAACAAACAAGAGATATTTTCCGTTAAACTCAATTGCACCCGAATTAAATGCAGCATTTACACCAATACGTTCCATTAAATATGGATTGCTATTATAATCTAAATCATATCGCCAAAAAATCGGAGTATGTTCGGCAGTAACAATCGGGTTTTTGTAACGAGTATATACACCATTATTTTTTTCTATCGGTTCATTCTTAAGTGTAATTAACCGCTCATGATCATCAAAAAGCTTTTTTAATCTTATTTCAAATTTCTCTTTATTCATAATTACCCTTTAGTTATTAATAGTTTTTGGACCGGCAGGATCAAATTCAGCACACTCATCATCAAGTTTATTCCACCAGTTAAATTTCAGAATTAAAGAAGTTACCACTAATACACCAATACCAATAAATAGATATAATTGCTCACGAATTACAAAATAGATAGGAATAGCAATCATACTAACTTGCCAAATAATTCCGGTAGCAACATTAATCATATCTTTACCGAAATTTTTGTTTGGTTCAAAATGAGGATAAAGAGCTTTTGCTTTAATAGCGATTGGTTTCCAGAATCCCCAAGGATTAACTGTTGTATAAAATTTAATCAACACTTCATCAGATTCTTGTTTAGTTAATAAGCTTCCTACGATACAACCGATAAAAGATACACCGAGCAATATCGGGAATGCATTAAGAGCAGACATAGTAGGCAGTAGAATAGGAGTAAGCAGAGCTGCACCAATACCGGCAACCATTCCCCAGAAATAACCGTATCCATTAAGTCTCCACCAGTACCACTTTAGAATATTAGCAGCAGTATATCCCCCATAAAGGGCATTTACTATCCATAAGGTAATTTGATTTATAGATTCTACAATCATTCCGAAAACAAAACCGATAATTACAAATGCTATTGAAACAATGTAACTCATGTGAACATATTTTTTCGGTTCAGCATTTGGATTAATATATTTTTTATAAATATCATTTACTACATAAGCAGGAGCGGCATTGATAGTAGCAGCATAAGTGGACATGAATGCTGCAATAAGTCCGGCTAATAATAAACCAACTAAACCAACAGGGATTTGATTTCTAAGTACAAAAGGAAGAACCATTTCGAAATCAATTTTATCTCCCATAGCAACTAATTGTGGACTTAAGAAAACAAGCGCAAGAACTGTTATACCTGCAATCATCATATAGCGAGGAAGGAAAAGAACTAAGGAAACAAATCCACTCATTTTAGCCGCTTCTTTAGGAGACTTAGTAGCAAGGATTCTTTGCATATCATAATTAGGTGCAGGACCTGCGGCACTAACTAATAGCCCTTTAAAAAGAACTAACATAAAAAAGATTGTAAAGAGTCCGTAACCATCTTTAGTAATTTGAGCATTTACGGCATCGATTAATCCAGTCCAATTAAGGTCTAAGGTCCAACCAAAAGTAATTTCTTTCCACCCAGCAGGGATAACTGCATTAAGCATTTCGGGAGAAACAGCATTCATTGCGATAATACCAACTGCAATAGAGGCAACAGACATGACTAAAAATTGAAGGACTTCGGTTATAACTACGCTTATCATCCCCCCTTTGATAGCATAAATAGCAGTTAAACTCATTAATATTATTGCATAAATATCAGGAGATAAATCCCATGGAAGAAAGATAGCAGCGAATTTTCCTATTCCCTTAAAATCATAAGCGATAAAACCGACAACACTTATGAGAGCAAAAATTACAACTATGATATGAGCAAGACGAGCACCTTCCCCTTTACCAAATCGTGTTTCAATCCATTCTGCTCCTGTCATCACTTTTGATTTCCGTAACCAAATAGAAAGAAAGACCATTAAGAAAATTTGATTAAAGATAGGCCAGAGCCAAGGGATGAAGACACTCTTAAGACCATAAACAAATAAGATATAGACAAGCCACATAGTACCAGTTATATCAAACATTCCAGAGGCATTTGAAACACCAAGTATCCACCAAGGGAGTGAATTACCACCGAGGAAATAAGAGTTCATGTCTTTAACAGATTTTCTAGATACCCAGATGCCAAGTAAAACAACAACGGCAAAGTACCCAATAATTATTGCAACATCGATATAGTGTATGCTCATAGTCAGCCAGAATTTTGATTTTCTTATTTAGTTGCATAAATAATGCCATTTTCTAAATAAGATAATTCAGTGTAAATATTACTTTTTTCCATTATCCCAATAAAAATGTTTTTATCATTTTAATAAATATTATGAAATTGATAAGTAATAAAGAAATAAAATACGTTGGAAATGAGATGAAAATTAAACTATAATTGCATTAAAATAATATGCAGTTATGATAAAAAGAGAAGAATTATATATATATGTTTTAGTCGCACTTACTTCAATGGCACTCTTGCTGATGCGGCTGAAAGGATTGAATGATATTAATTATTACACGCCAATATTTATAATTACTTCTCTTTTTTATTTAATAATAGTTTGGCTTTTGCATCGCAACGATTTTGATTTTCATAGACTCTTTTTTTTATTAGGTATCGGAATAATTTTTAGAATATTTCTTTTAGAAGTAAACCCAATCGGCTCTGATGATGTCTTTCGTTATATATGGGATGGAAAAGTACAAGCAAATGGCATTAATCCATACCTTTATGCACCAAATAACCCTGCTCTCAATTTTCTTCATACTGCAACACTTCCCTCTCTTATTAATTTCCCGAATATGCCTACAATCTACTTCCCATTGAGTGAGATTTTATTTTTTATAGCTTATTTAATAGGCGGTGAATCAATAAATGGAATTAAGTTTTTAATAATTCTTTTTGAGTTTGGGACAATCTTCCTCATATTTAAGTATTTAAGAGAGAATAATCATTCCATAAAATATGCTTTATTATATGTCTTATGCCCACTTCCAATATTTCAATTTATTATAGATTCCCATGTTGATATTTTCGGGATATATTTTACTGCACTTTTTTTCTATCTCTATTTCGGCAATAAAAAATTAGGAGCTTTCGCTGCATTGGGGCTATCGATTGCAATAAAACCAACTATTGGTTTGTTTCTTCCAATATTATTTTTGCACGAAGAAACAATAAAAGAAAAATTAAAATCAATCCTTATCCCAATTACAGTAATTTCTATTCTATTTATTCCATATATTTTCAACGCTAATCCATTTGAAGCCTTGATTCTTTTTTCTAAGAATTGGATGTATAATGGATTTATTTTTGATATTATAAATATAATGCTAAGGAATAACCAAGAATCGAGAATGATCTCAGGTGGGATATTTCTTTTTTCTTACATAGTTCTTCTATTTGCTAATTATGATATAAAAGATAAATTATATTTCTCAGTTATTTTACTTTTAATTTTTTCACCTGTAGTACATCCATGGTATGTATTATGGTTGGTTGTGCTTCTTCCATTCGTTCCCAAATGGAGCGGAATTGTTTTTGCGGCAACACTAAGTTTGACTTCCTTTACATTATTAAGCTATAAAAATTATGGTGTATGGGTTGAATATAAATGGTTAGTTATGTTGGAGTATTTGCCCGTTGTAATCTTATTAATTTTAGAGATGAAACGTGGAATAAGAAAACCCTATTTTATAAATCATTTAAGAAAGATTTTCTCATAGATTTCATTCTAAAATAAAGAACCAAATAAGAAACCATAAGAAGAATAATCAGATGAGCTATTTCAGGAAGTATATCATTAAACCCTGCCCCCATTTGAACTACACGAACAAAAGCAGTATAAAATGGAGTACTTGGAATCAAGTAAGCAATCCATTTAACTACTAAAGGCATTGAGTCTAATCTCCAACTATAACCCGAAATTAAAAATATTGGATAAGAAGTGAGAGTAAGGAATTGCAAAGCTAAAATCTTTCTCTTAAAGAATGATGCGACAAAAAGAGAATAATAGATTACCGTCAAAAGAAGCAATAAGGTTATCGAAGCAAAAACAAACGCATTACCCCTAAATGGCACATTAAAAACGGAATAAACAATCGTGAAGAAAAATAGTGCATAAGATGAAGAAATTAGCAGATAAAATATACTTTTACCGTGAATGATAAGATTTACTTTATTTTTAGCTAATGAGAAATAATCGCGCAAAGTATTAAACTCATTTTCCTTAGCTATACTTTCGGCAAGTGCGAAAAATAAAGTCTGCTGTAAAATTAAAATCAATATTGCAGGAATAAGAAAATCGCCATAAGAATCAGTTGTATTAAACATGCTTCTTATATCGGTAGCAACCGGCTCTATAAATGTTTGTGCAGCATCTTTATTAATACCCTTTGCATAATAGTATTTGAGTGTAAGCGATTTATTAAAATCAGCCACTGTTTCATTAATAGCTTTATTAAGATCGTTTGAAATAAGAAAACGTGTTGTGTTCAAATAGGAGTTAAGAACTACACCTGATTTACTTTTAATTGAACTCTCAAAATCTTTCGGAATAAGTAAGTAGCCGGAAATGTTTCCTGCCTCTATTTCAACTTGTGCAGTTCTTGGATCGGATGTGATTTCCTTTATTTCAATCATTGAAGTAGCATCGATCATACGAATTAATTTTTGTGACGAGATAGAATTATCATAATCAACAATTGCGAAGGGAATATTATTTTCTGATTTATTAAAATAGATTGAACCATAAAAAAATGAATAGAATAACGGTGCAATCAATATTATCATAAAGATATCTTTATCCTTGAGGATAATTTTGATTTCCCTCTTCAATAATTCAAACAAAATATTTAATCTATTTTTCATAATTTCTTACACGCATTCTGATCATTAATAAACTAACTACCACTGAAACTATTATAAAGGAAATAAGAATTATTAGATCGTATTTAATTGCAAATAATCTTGCATTCATTTGAGAGAGTTTTACAAATGCAGATAGGAAATGAGTATAGGGCATCATATTACCGAAAATGTTATGTATAACAGGCATACCCCATAGTGGGAAAGTAAATCCGCTGAAAATAAATCCAGGCGTATTTATGAAAACTGCTACTTCAGTTGCCATAAATTGATCTTTGAAGATGCTCGATATCATTATGCCGAACATAACGCATACAATTATAAATATAATGAAAAGCGATATAACTAAAAGATAGTTGCCATTAACAGTTACACCAAACAATGGGAATATAACTCCGACAATCAGAAATGCCGATGCACTATTTATTAATATATGTGGAATTGCCTTTCCAAATAAAATAGATATTTCACTACCACCTGATAATTCTAAAACCTCGCTAAATGTTTCATGAGCAAATTCTGAACTGATTATAAGAACAGATGCGATCATAATCATCATCTGAAGAATGAAAGTAACAAGTCCCGGAATAAAATAATTTACGTAACTATAATTTGGATTATATAATGAATGTGTATCAAGTTTAATAGGCATCATTATATTCATTGCTTCTTCTTTTGTTTTACCGGAAGATTGGATTTTTTTTAGCTGTACTCCAACTGAGATTGTTTTGATAATCGTAGAAGCTTCTTTTAATAATAGGCTTCCGACTATAACGTTAGAAGAATTTTTGTAAACAGTAATAGAAGTTTGCTTGCCTGATTTAGCATCTTTCTCAAAGTTATAGGGGATTACTATTGCTCCCTGGATTTTCCCTTTTCTAAATTCACTTTTAATTTCATCGGGAGAGACCAAATATTCCTTTATTGCTATTGAACCTGAGGATTCAATCATTTGAATTGCCGTACGAGATAATTGACTATGGTCATAATCAATAACAGCCGTTGGAAGTTCTCTCATAATTTCATTTTTATATATAGACCCAATCAGCATATAGATAAATAGAGGCAGAATTATTATTAAGAAATAGAGTGTCTTTCTTTCTAAGATTCTTTTAAATTCTCTTTTTGCTATCCGAAATATTTTGCTATTAGTAAACATCTGAATTAATCTAGCTCAATATTTACTGTCATACCTGGTCGTAAGGAGTTAATTTTAGTCACCGGTTTTAATCTTATTTCAAAAGTTCTTAAATCAAAATCTCCTTTTTGATTTGTTGGTTTCCAAGAAGCGAAATCACCCATTGGAGCAATAAAGTAGACTTTGAATTTTTCTTGCTTATTAACTGCTTTAATCACTCCATCAAAAACTTTATTCATTTCAAAATTACTTAAATAATCTTCACGTACTTGAAGTACTACATAATATTCATCAGGATTAATAATAGTAACAATAGGATAGCCACTAGATACTATTTCACCATTATCTACGATTAGTTTAGATATTTCTCCCTTAGCAGGAGCTTTAATATCTAATTCTCCGAAATAAGCTTCTGCTTCTTTAACTCCATTTTCTGCTTGATGCTTTAGTCCTTCGGCTGCTATAATCTCTTCGGGACGCGCACCATTGAGTGCCATATCATATTTTGCTTTTGCTGCATCCATCTGTTCGCGAGCAGCATTAAACTTAAATTCCATTTCATCTTTTTCTTGCGTTGATATTACTTTATCAGCATAAAGTTTTTGGAATCGATTCCAGGTAGTTGAGGCATAATCAAATTGATATTTAGCTTGTTGATAAAGTTTTTGTGCACCCCGTTTTTCTTCTTCACGTGCACCCTTTTTAGCCATATTATATTTTTCGGAAGCGGCTTGAAACAATCCTTTTGCCTGCTCCAATTTAGCAGTCATCTCTTTTGATTCGAGCTTAGCTAAAACTGTACCTTTTACAATCTTATCTCCTTCTTTTACTAAAATTTCCGAAACTCTTCCGGGAATTTTGGAAGCTACATCAATCTCAATTGTTTCCACGATTCCCTGAATACTATTTTCTCTATCAGGGGACTTAAATAGTAAAAATAAAATAGCAGCTATTACTAAGGTTACAGGTATTGAAAGTATTATATATTCTTTCTTCATTTTATTTATTTACTCCTATATTCCAAATTCGTATTAATTCATCTATATTATTATTAGATGTATATAAATCACTCATAAAACCGAAATAATTATAAAGGGATGATAGACGATCTAATTTCACTTTCTCAAGAGATAATTGTGCATCAATTACTTCTAGTGATGTACCAAGTCCGCTATGGAATCTTTTATCGTTTTGTCTTAAATTTTCTTTAGCAAGATCGAGTGTAGAATTAAGCTTTTTATAATCTGATGATGCAGTCATTATATTATTGTAAAAATTAGTCGTCTGAAGAGTTACTTTTTTAATTGCATCAGACTCTAAAAAACTTACTTCATCTTCGAGTTTATCAGCCGATTGAAGATTAAGATAATCTCTAAAGCCGTGAAAAAGATTAATTTGAGCCGATACACCAATAGCCCAGCGCGGCTCTAATGCCGAAAGATATTCGGGATATAGATCATATCGAGCAAAAGCGGCAATCTTTGGTAAAAATTCACTTCTTGCCGAATTATACTTTTGAGCCGCCGCAATCTTCTTCTGTCCAATCATCTTTAATAATGTATTATTATCGATTGCACTATTAGTTAATTGTTTTAAGCTATCTTGAATTTCAGAATAAACTAAGGAATCGGAAAGATTTATGCTTTCTTCCTCATCAATTCCAAGATTAATTTTTAATGCGAGCATTAAAGTATTAAATGAGTTTTGATCTTTAGTAAGATATCTTTCAGCTTCAGAGACTGCTACTTCTGCACGCAATAAGTGGTAATTAGCAATTAAACCTTCATCAAATAGTTTCTGGGCATCGTTTCTATGCATTCTAATACCATTAAGAACATCTTTTCTAGTCTTTACAACTTCTTGCATTAGAATTGTTTGAAGGTAGTATTTTATCGTTTCGTTTGTTACATCATTTTTTATTTTAGTTAATTCTAAACGAGAGTATTCTTCTTCGGAAGCTGCATATTTTTTAGCGGCAATTAATTTACCTCCTACAAATAAAGGTTGAACTCCAATAAATGCGGCTGTTTTATAATCTTGTTTTTTGAGTGTTTCTGAAAATGGAGGTAATAATCCATTCAATTGAGCTGAAGCGGCAGAAGCTACAAGTTTCTTTTGGTCGGCTGTTAATGCCGGTTTGCCTGACAACAACCCATAAATATTTGTAAGCTCTGCTTGATTACTCGATTGCATCTGTATAATCACTTGTCGAATAGGATCTAAATCGATTGAGAGCGGATCATTAAGATGAGTGTATTTCCATTCAAGATCGATCGAGGGAAGAAAATTACTCCATGCAGCAAGGTTCTCATCTTCCTTCTGTTCAAGCCGCATCTCATATTGTTTTATCTTATCACTATTCTTGAGTGAAATCTCAATTGCATCTTTAAGAGACAACGAAAGATTATTTATAGAGTTACAATTTGAAATTGGAATTGAATTAGAAATCGTATCTGTACTTAAACTATCAGGAGGCGATTTTATCGCACTGTTATCTTGAGCATTTACAAAACCAACTACCAGAATCGATATCACTAAGAATCTTAAAATTTTCATAATTATTTTAAAACTACCTTTTATTAATGAATCACGGTTCAAAAATAACTTATTTTTTATAATTATGTCAAATATTTTTTTATTCAATGGAAAATATCACAATATCAGTGAATGAATATGGTCTATATATTATGAAATTGAGAGGTAGTGGTGTGTAAAGCAGTTGTAAATTTATACTTTCAGAAAAATTATATAGAAGGATTATTAAACAATGAGATAAAAAATTTACACATTAGTTCCAGTTGAATGGGCAAGGGAAGTGGTTATTAATTATCCGAAGGGAAATACTTAAACCTACCTCCCCATCCAGCCGCCATCGACTGTAATGACAGTTCCATTAAGATAGTCGGATGCACTAGAGGATAGGAAAACTATTGTACCCATTAGGTCTTCGGGCACTCCCCATTTTCCGGCAGGAATGCGATCTAATATTGATTGGTTTCTTGCCGGGTCTTCGCGTAATGCTTTTGTATTATCGGTGGCAATATATCCGGGGGCAATTGCATTTACATTTACGCCCTTTCCTGCCCATTCATTAGCGAATGCCATAGTTAACTGCTTGATAGCACCTTTAGAAGCAGCATACCCGGGGACTGTAATTCCACCTTGGAATGAAAGAAGCGATGCAATAAAAATAACTTTTCCCGAACCTCTTTCTATCATATCTTTTCCAAATTCACGCGTTAAAATAAATTGTGAATTAAGATTTACATCGATAACTTTATCCCATAATTCATCGGTATGTTCAGCTGCAGGCTTTCTTAGAATTGTACCTGCATTATTGACTAGTATATCGATTTGCTTAAAATCTTTCTTTACATCGGAGATAAATTTATAGACAGAATCTCTATCAGAAAAATCACTATTAAATGAATGGAATTTCTTTCCTGTTGCTTCAATTAATTTAGTAGTTTCACTAAAATCGCTTTCGTAAGAAACTCCAATAATATCAGCTCCTGCTTCAGCAAGTGCAAGAGCATAGTATTGACCAATCCCTCTATTTGAACCTGTTACAATTGCGGTTTTTCCGTCTAATCTAAATTTATCTAATACCATTTTTCTTCTCAGTTTATTTTAATTTATCCATTGCAATATGATCCATATCATCGAATACTTGATTCTCTCCACCCATTGCCCAAATAAAAGTATAGCTTTGAGTTCCGCAGCCGGCGTGCATTGACCAACTAGTTGATAGCACAGCTTGTTCATTACGCATAACGATATGACGAGTTTCTTCAGGAGCACCTAATAAATGAAAAACTAATGTATCAGGTTTCATATCGAAATAGAGATAAACTTCGGAACGACGCTGATGTGTATGTGCCGGCATTGTATTCCATACCGATCCGGGCTCTAATTCTGTAAGTCCCATTACCAATTGACAAGTAGGAATTGTTCCGGGATGAATATATTGATAAATTGTTCTTTTATTCGCCTGCTCTAAAGTACCAAGTGGACGAGGAGTAGCATCAGTAAATTTAATATGTTTTGTAGGGTACTCTTTATGAGCGGGATAACTTACGAAATAATATTTAGCAGGCTTTTTAGAGTTTGCACTTTTAAATTCAATTTTCTTTGCTCCTTTACCGATATATAAACCATCACGTGAGTCCATCTTAAATAACTTGCCATCAATAGATACAGAGCCCGAATCGCCAATGTTAATAATACCGATTTCACGTCTCTCTAGAAAGTAATCAGCAGACATCTCTTTTTTAGATGCTTCTAATTTGAGTAATTTACCTGAAGGTACTACCGAGCCCGTAATTGAACGGTCAACATCAGAATAAACCATCGGTATTTTATTTTTCTGAAAAAGTCCGTCAATCAGAAATGATTGACGAATTTCATCAGTAGAAAATTGTTTAAATCCTTTTTGATCAGGTGAATATCTTACGTCCATTATTTTACCCATTCTTTAATTTTATTAGCAACACTTTCGCCAGTGAAACCATATTCTTTAGCGAGAGTTTTATAAGGAGCAGAAGCACCAAAATGCTCTATCCCAATTGTGAGTAGTTTCTGTCTGAATAGCTCGCCCCAACCCATCATTGAAGCAGCTTCAATAACTATAACAGGTACGTCAGAAGGGAATAAATTATTCTTAAATTCATCACTCTGTTTTTCAAAAACTTCTTTTGAAGGGATTGAAACAACACGAATATTAAAATCATTTTCCAATAGTTTTTTAGCATCTGCAGCAACAGGAACTTCTGAACCACTTGCAGCTATTACAAAATCAGGCTTATCTGATTTTTCCTTAGAAACAATATATGCACCTTTAAGAACATCATTTGGATTAAAATCTGTTTCTTTTTCAAAAGCTTCAATTTTTTGGCGAGTTAATATCAAGGCAACAGGATTTTTCGTATTACGCAAAGTATAAGCCCATGCCATTGCGGTCTCTACTCCATCAGCAGGTCTAAAAACTGTAACATGCGGGATTGCGCGCAAAACTGCAAGATGCTCTATTGGTTCATGCGTTGGTCCATCTTCTCCAACAAATATACTATCGTGGGTAAATACATAAATTGCAGGTAATTCCATAATTGAAGCTAAACGTAAAGTGGGACGCATATAATCGGAGAATACAAAAAAGGTAGAACCGAATGCTTTAAACCCGCCATAAAGAACAAGTCCATTAACGATAGCACCCATTGCGTGTTCACGAATACCGAAATGGAAATTTTTTCCAGCAAAATCATCTTTTGAAATTGCAGAATATCCTTTCATAAACGTATTTGTAGAAGGAGCAAGATCAGCAGACCCTCCAATAAAACTCGGTACTAATTCAGCAATCTTTTGAATTACCTTACTCGAAAGAGTTCTTGAAGCTGCTGGCTCTTTCGGAGCTACTTTTAATAATTCTTCTTCAAGATTTTCTGGCACCCAACCACTCAAATATTTTTCTAATAATTCATATTGATCCGGATTCTTTTTGCTCCATCCGGTAAAATCGTTTTTCCATTCATTATATTCTTTATGAAGTTCTTCTTTTCTTGTAGCGAAAAGTTCAGAAACTTTTTCGGGAACGTAAAATTCTTTATCAAGAGGCCAATCAAGATATTTTTTTGTGATTTCTAGTTCAGATTTACCAAGTGGTGAACCATGCACTTCTGAAGTATCAACTTTATTAGGGCTTCCGAAACCGATATGTGACTTGGTAATAATAATTGTTGGTTTATTAGTTTCTCTTTGTCCTTCTACTATCGCATCTCGTATTGCATTATAATCATAAGCAGTAATATTTATTACCTGCCAGCCATAAGCTTCAAATCTCATTGCTGTGTTATCAGAAAAAGCTAAAGATGTGTTCCCTTCAATTGTAATATTATTATCATCATAGAAATAGATAATATTGCCAAGTCCAAGATGACCTGCTAATGAACATGATTCATGCGAAATACCTTCCATCAAATCGCCATCGCTCATAATACCATATATATAATGATTACCGATTAAATTATCATCGAAACGAGCATTCATCATTTTAGCGGCAATTGCCATACCGATACCGTTACTTAAACCTTGTCCGAGAGGACCAGTAGAAGTTTCAACACCATCTAATACACCAAATTCAGGATGTCCGGGTGTTCGGCTACCCCACTGTCTGAATGATTTTAAGTCTTCGATTGTACAATCATAACCTGAAAGATGAAGCATAGAATAAAGCAACATAGAGCCATGACCAGCAGAGAGGACAAATCGATCTCTATTAATCCATTTTGGATCATCGGGATTATGTTTTAGAAATTCTGTCCATAAAACAGCAGCAACATCCGCCATACCCATAGGCAAACCTGGATGTCCTGAATTTGCTTTTTCAACTCCTTCGGCTGAAAGAATACGAATTGTGTTACCAGTTAGCTTTAAGAGTTCAATACCATTTTTGTTCACGATTAACCACCTAATAGAATATTAATTTGACCCACTAATTTAAACATTATATGTGGAAGATGCAGTATCTCCTCCTGTACCTGTCCAATTTGTATGATAAAATTCACCTCTTGGTTTATCAATTCTTTCATAAGTATGAGCGCCAAAATAATCTCGTTGTGCTTGTAAAAGATTTGCAGGTAAACGATTATTTCTAAAACCATCAAAATAATTAAGAGCAGTAGAAAGAGCAGGTATCCAAATTCCATTTTCGACTGATTTAGCCACTACTCTTCTCCAAGCGGCTTGTGATTCTTCTATCTTTTCTTTGAAGAATGGATCGAGTAATAGATTAGTCAGTTCAGGATTATTATCAAAAGCCGTTTTTATTTTGCTTAAGAAAGCCGAACGAATAATACAACCACCGCGCCACATCAAAGCAATACCACCATAATTAAGATTCCAGCTATATGCTTTTGCGGCATTACGCATAAGGACATATCCTTGTGCATAAGAAATAATTTTAGAAGCATATAGAGCTTTCATTAAGTCATTAATAAATGCTTTTTTATCACCTTCAAATTTTGGAACCGGACCGGAAAGGATTTTTGATGCTTCTACTCTTTCATCTTTAAGAGCTGATAACGTTCTTCCATAAACAGCCTCTCCAATTAAAGTAAGAGGAGCACCTTCATCAAGAGAAGCTATAACTGTCCATTTACCAGTACCTTTTTGTCCTGCGGTATCAAGAATTTTCTCTACCAATGGCTCACCATCTTCATCTTTGAAATTTAGTATATCTCTTGTAATTTCAATTAAGTAGCTATCCAATTCTCCTTCATTCCATTCTTTGAAAACTTGATACATCTCATCATAGCTTAGACCAACATAATCTTTCATAATTTGATAAGCTTCGCAAATTAATTGCATATCGCCATATTCAATTCCATTATGAACCATTTTAACGAAATGCCCTGAGCCATTTTCACCAACCCAATCACAGCACGGAGTTCCATCTTCTACTTTTGCAGAAATCGATTGGAAAATTGGTTTAACTAATTCCCAAGCTGCTTTAGAACCGCCGGGCATAATTGAAGGACCTTTTAGCGCACCTTCTTCACCGCCTGAAACGCCAGTACCAATATATAACAAACCTTTTTCTTCTACATATTTTGTTCTTCTCGTTGTATCCGGGAAATGTGAATTACCGCCATCAATAATAATATCACCTTTATCAAGATGTGGTATTAATAAATCGATAAAATCATCAACCGGTTTTCCGGCTTTTACCATAAGCATCACTTTTCGTGGAGATTCGAGAGATTTTACTAATTCTTCTATCGAATGAGTTCCAATAATATTTTTCCCTTTTCCTCTTCCATTAACGAAATGATCAACTTTATCTAATGAACGATTAAATACCGCAACAGTGAATCCTTTGCTTTCCATATTAAGAACTAAGTTTTCACCCATAACCGCAAGACCAACGAGACCTATATCGGCTTTTTTCATAATTATATACTCCTATTTATTCAATTATTTATAAATCGATCTTTGAAAGACCATAATCCTAGTGCCGGATTAGAGACATAAAATATCTCTTCACCATCCGGCATTATATTAATTCCATCATGAAGTTTTTCAGGGTCATATCTTTTCATCATAATGCTTAAATCAGCATACTCAAAATTGACACTATTAATCTCTTCTTTTGTAAGATGCCCCGGACAATAAGTAATCTTAAATCTATTTTCAGAAGACCCATGAATTAAATGAGCCGCAGCACTTAAATTATTCTGAAGTTCTTCATTTTTATCAACTGCATCTAAAACTTCCGGCGTTGTAACGTAACCATATTTTCTGATTAATCTGTCAATTTCTTTATCTTCTCCAAATTGATGAAGACCGGGAGCTAATACAATTAATTCGCCATTGTCTTCAATAGCCATTCTTGTGCGATAGATACTTTTATTTCCAAGCCAAGTGCTTTTAAATTCGTGTTCATCGAGATAAACGACAACTTTTTTTAATGGTTTATCAAGCATCTGAAAATTAACTTTTTGGGATAACTCAGCAGCGAGGCGAAAACATTCATAATCATCGCCTATATATAAACCACGCATAACCAACTTGCCTGATTCATCTTTTCCAATTACAGTTTGCATATAGATAATTGGAAGATTAGTAGCAAAATTATCAGAAGCATAATTAAGTACTTTACGAACCGGTGTATCGGCTCGCCCCATCATTCTTTCCATTCCGTAAACAGCACCGAGGAAATGGCTTTTATTTATTCCATCCTTACCGCCAGTACCAACAAAAATATTTTTATTGTAATTCGCCATCCCGACAACTTCATGAGGCACAACCTGTCCTATTGATAGGATTAAGTCATAATTGCCTTCTACTAATATTTTATTTACTTGAGCGAGCCATGAATAATTTAGTTTACCTTCGGAAACTTCATTAATAAATTCCGATGGCACTTCACCTAAAGTAATAAGGTCGCTTCTCCAATTATGTACACGGAATAATTCTTTTGGTATTCCGTGATACATATTTGAAATTTCATTTCCCGTCATCGCAAAATGAGTCCCCAAAGCAGGTAGTATATCGGTCATATATTCTTTATAATATTTATAAGAAAATTGAGTTAATATTCCTGCTTGCGAATGATAGCGAGTAAAATCCGGAGGGATAGCGAGTACTTTCTTTTTATACCCTAATTTTTCCAATGAAGAATATACCGCTTCACGAATATCATCTTCACTTAAAAAATCTTTTTCATTTCCACGTGCATAAAGTAACATTTAATCTACCTTCCAACTTGGATTCTCTGGTAAATAATTTTCAAATTCGGAGATAAGATTATTTTCATACTCTCCTTCATAACTACCGGCAAAGAACTTGTCAAGAGCTTCATCATAAAACTTTTTCCACGACTTATCTTCATGCCCGGGATTGATCGGATAAAAAAGAACGCCATTAGATTTAGCGGCTTTCAAATCACCTGGAGCATCACCGATCATAAGAATTTTATTATCAGGATATTTTCCTTTAGCTGCATATTTAAGATGCTCGGTCTTTGTACCATATTCCTGTCCGGCTATTAGTTTAACAAATCCGGAAATATTATGTTCCTCCCATTCCCTTTTCAATGCTTCTACCGGAGTTTGAGAGACCACCATTAGATCAGCTTTTATTTTCATCTTCACTAACGATTCATTAACAAAAGGGAATGGCGGTATATCAAAGACTAATCCTTCAATCTCTTTATTTACTTCTATAGACCAATCGAGTGTTTTGCTAATTATAGGATCATTTACTTCGCCTGCATATTTAATAAGTGCCGGATTACCAAGCTTTGATTCTTTTGCAACCCAATCAATAACTGAAGTTAAATCAGGGATTTTTGCATTACGTAATTTTACTTCTTCTCTCTCGCTTAATAAATCGATTGCTCTAATTAGTGCGTTAAATCTATTTACCCCTCTTGTTTTGGAGTATAGATTAACGAACTCCCAAGTTTCACGAGCATATTTTGATACACGCTGGAAGCCGAAATGTTTTATAAATTGTGGGCAAAAACATTCCTTTTGTTTTATTTCCATTGTATCAAATACACAACCATCGGAATCGATCCCGATAAAAAATTCTTTTTCAGGTTTTAATTCATCCAATATTTTATGCGGATTTTCAATCATATCAACTCCAAAAATTCTAAAAATTTTTAATAAGCTTCCGGCAAATAAGCAGGAAGTTTTTTATCTGCAAAGATCAGTTTGAATTTAGTGAAACGCTGAATTCCGTTTATTAATGGTACTGAAACCCAATCTTCACCTATTAATGGTCTTACATAATTTATAAATTCATCTGTTACATCATAACGATTTGCTGCTATCCATTTTTCAGGAAAAAAACGTTCCGAAAGAGCTACTTTTTCTAATGGTACTTTATCATATTTTACGTTATAAATAAATCCGGGTTCACGTAAAATCGTAGCCATCCAACCATTACCTTCATTCATCGATATTTCTACAGCTTTCTGTCCGACTTTATATGCTTCATCAAGATCTATTGTTGAGGCATAGATCATTGTATCACGCTGATCAGTACCCATAACCTGACCACGTGAAGCACCTGTTGCTTTCAGTCCTTTTGCATTAAGATAATTAACTACCGATTGATAAACAGACATTTTACTTGAGCCAAAGGATGTATGTCCAAAAGCATCTTTGACTTCACCAATATCTCCGATATCAAAACCTTCACTAATTACAACAATGCATCTTCCATCTTTTACTAATTGATCGTTTACGTTATCTGCTAGTTGTTCAATCGAGACTTTAGATTCAGTCATATAAATCTGAAGTGGCATTTCACGATTTGGATCAGCAAGACGTGCAGCCGCAGGTATATAACCGATTTTACGACCCATTGCCTGCAATACAAGTACAGGATCAGCAGGGCTTGAACCCATATTTTCTTCATTCGCATTTTGGACTATGTAAGACCAATAGCGGGCAACACTTCCATAACCGGGAGTATGATCAATTAATTTGAATTCACTATCTCCAACGTCATTATCAATAGTCTTAGGCACACCAGTAGCTACTAATTCCAAACCTTTTTCTTTAGCTAATTCACTAACTTTAAAGGCAGTATGTTGAGAATCGTTTCCGCCGATATAAAAGAAATAACCTATATCGTGAGCTTTAAGCACTTCCATAACTCTATCGAAATCTTTTTTCTGCTTATCTTTTAATTTGTATCTACAAGTACCGATACTACCGGCAGCAGGCGTTGTACGAAGAAGAGCAATCTCATCATCGCTTTGAGCAGTAAGATCTAATAGTTCTTCTTTTAATACTCCTTCAATTCCATGCCAGCCTGCATATATTTTACCGAACTTTTCGGGAAACATTTTGCATGTATCAATAATCCCACGAAGGGAATTATTAATTACAGGAGAAGGTCCGCCTGATTGCGCTATAATTACATTTTTAGGCATTTAAATCCTATTTATTATTTTTTTTTAATTTATTTTAAAAATTATTCCCAGATAACAATACATAATTTAATTTTTAGTATAGCTTAACACTTTTATCAAGGGAAAAACTTAATTCACATTTTATACACCGATACAAGAGCAAACGACAGCTTATATGAACCCGCTTATGAGAAAATTAGAATTTTATACACCACTATAAGAACTGAATCCTCCATCAACAGGAATTATTACACCTGTAACGAATTTAGAAATATCTGAACTAAGATAAAGGAGTAAACCGATTAAATCTTCCGGTTGACCAAAAGTCCCCATTGGAGTTTGTGCAATAATTTTATTCCCTCGTGCAGTAAGCTCTTTAGTTTTTTCATCTATTAATAAAAACTCATTCTGTTTAGTTAAAAAGAATCCCGGAGCAATTGCATTAACACGAATATTAGTTTTTGCAAAGTGAACTGCGAGCCATTGAGTAAGATTATTAATAGATGCTTTAGCCGCAGAATATGCAGGAATTTTTGTTAGCGGTCTGAATGAATTCATCGAAGAGATATTAATAATAGAACCATTTCGGTTAATCATATCTTCAGCGAATACCATAGTAGGTAATACAGTCCCAAGGAAATTAAGATCAAATACACTTCTGAATCCTTCAATATCTAATCCAAAAAAAGTTTTATCTAATTGATTAAGATTATCAGAGTCAATGAACTCATCTTTTGTTGTTGCAGTCGGAGCGTTGCCACCTGCCGCATTAATAAGAATATCAATTTTTCCAAATTTTTCATTAATCTCTTTTTTAGCTTCGACCAATGAATCTTTTTGAAGTACATTGCCTACAACACACAAAACAGAATCGCCTTTTTTCTTAAAGATATCCATGCAACATTCGTCGCATCTGCCCTGTTTGTAATCCATAATAACTAATTTAGCACCTGCTTCTGCCATCGCTTGTCCGAATACTCTACCGAAAACTCCACATCCACCGGTAAGTACACAAACTTTTCCATTAATATCAGAAAAATCAATTTTCATTTTATCACCTTTATTAAAAACTATTTATTAATTAAATCCATTATCAAAATTACATTTTAAATGGATCTAAATGTTTATTAAAATGCTTTATTAATACATTGTAGTGTTCTTCTTCATTCTTTTTTAGACAGTTAATTATTCTTTCCTTGAATAAGTATTTCCCATTTTCATCAACAGAAGTAAGAACACTGCCAAAAGTAACATGAAGCACTTGACGAGCATCGTCTTGACTAAAAAGTTCAATTAATTGAGTATCATTGTATTGGTCAGCAGGAGAAACTTTATTCAGGTCCGCAGAAACGTGATATGTTTTTCTCTCATTCTCATATAAACCTCTTGAGAATTCCAATATTTCACGGAAGAGATTCGGTTCTGCAATTGCTGTTACACGCAGTACTTCCAAATAGCTTGTGCCTGCAGTCTTCACATGAGTAATTGTATTTGGAATAGACCCTATAACTTCATATACAGAAAACTTATCGCTTCCCGAATGAAGACTTAATTTATAATTCCCAAAATGTTTCACTACTTGGTGATGCTTTAAATATTCTTCTTTGAATATCCCTAAATCTCCTTTATAATCAATACCTTTTTCGAATTCCCCGATAAATCGTGGAGCAAGGCTAACAAACTTCACTCCCAAGCGTGTAAGCTCATTTACAAAAAAGAAATGCTCAAATATAGAAGTAACGGATTCGGTCTCATCGACAGATATTTCTACTTCATAAATTCTATTCCCGGCAATGTTTTTAAGATAGGAAAACATTTTATTAATATGAATTATCGCTTTGCCATATTTAGCATAAGCACGTAAAACTAATTCTTCATTAACTTCTAATTGAAGTTCATTATTTACAATAATCTTATTCTTTAGATACCTTTCTTCTGCAGAATTTAGATTATCATTTAGCTGATTCCAGTCTAAAGACAAAACTGATTTTTTTAATTGCTCTAAGTCATAGTCGTCAGCATTATTATCTACATGATCTCCCGGATCAAACGTAAACATTGTGTAGCCGGCATTAAGCATTAAATCAATATCATCAGTAGTTTTTAGGTGATCTGCATCTGCCCCAAAACCATCTTTATAGCCTTCTTGAAAAACTGCCCAAACAGCAGCATCCATTACGTCTTCAGGTTTACGTTTTGTTCGTGTTAATTCTCTGATTGATTGTTGTGCTAATATTGGTACAAAATCATGCCCCTTTAATGCTCTTAAATGACCTGAATTTGATAATCCTATTCTATCGCCAAAACCAAAAGAATTTCTTAAGCCGGTTAAGACCGGTTTAGTAAAAGAAAATATTTCTTGAATAAGTTTCCTATTAAATTTATTAAGGAAACATTCTTTAATAAAAACTAATTTTTCAGAGTTAATTAAAATTCCATCAAATTTTGTAAAATACTCAGAGGATAAATTATATGTGATTACAAAAAAATATTTTTCAGTTTTATATTTTGCAATAAAAAATAGAAGATCATTATTCCGATTAATCGATTCCAAATATATTTCGATCTTCATACTATTACTTAAATTATATTCAACTAATTCAGAACCATTCTTTTTCTCTGAATTAATTTCCTTTATCAATGCCTCTATGTTCATTATGTTTACTCTAAAGTTTATATGCTTTTTTAACTAAGATATATGTTAAGTCTTCTGCAATAATTTTTGCTTCCTCAATGGAAATAATATGTTTGGCTACCAGTCCCGCAAGAAAATTAGCATCGACACGTCGGGCTGTATCATGACGTGCAGGAATGGAAACGAATGCTCGTGTATCATCATTGAATCCTACTGTATTATAAAATCCAGCTGTTTCAGTAACTTGATGGCGATAACGCGTAATTCCTTCAATACTATCATTAAACCACCATGCAGGACCTAATTTCATAGAAGGATAATGACCAGCAAGCGGAGCTAATTCACGGGCGTAATTTGTTTCATCAAGTGTGAAAACTATAACTGAAAATCCACTATCATTTCCATATTTGTTTAATAATTCTTTGAGATTATTTGTGAATTCTGTTTGTACCGGAATATCACATCCTTTATCTAATCCGAACCGATCATAAATTACTTTATTATGGTTTCTATGAGAACCGGCATGAATCTGCATTACCATTCCATCTTCGGTACTCATTCTTGCCATCTCCATCAACATATTTGCAGTAAATAATTCTGCATCATTAGGATTTAGATTTTTTGATAAGGCACGAGCAAAAATATCTTCTGATTCCTTTTCACTCAGTTTATGTGTAAAAGGAGAAACTACTCCATGGTCAGTAGAAACAGCTCCATTATTTCTAAAGAATTCTCTTCTTTCTTCTAATGCTTTTATAAACAAATCGTATGAAGTAATCTCATAATTAACGGATTTTTCTAATGCAGATAAATTATTTTTCCAATTTGGATTAGATAAGTCTGTAACGGCATCGGGTCTAAAACAAGGAATGATTCTACCATTCCACCCGGAATTTTTGATTTCTTTATGTTGAATTAGGGAATCACTTGCAGCATCAGTCGTTGAGAGCAATTCTATATTAAATTTATCGAATAAAGTTCTTGGCAAAAATTCAGGTGAATTTATTTTTTCATTAAGCTCATCATAAATTTTTAATCCGTTTTCTTTATTTAATTTTTCTTTAATTCCAAAAACAATATTGAATTCATAATCGAGCCATACACCTGATGGTGTACCTCTAAACAAGAAATAATTATCTGCAAAACTCTGCCATATTTTTTTTGAATCGGTTTCCACTACTGAACCATCAACTACCGGTATCCCCAATGATTCTAAGGATATCCCTTGTGAATAGAGCATCCTAAAAATATAATGATCCGGCTTTAAGAATAATTGCGTTGGATTAGGAAATGGTTTATCATCTACAAATATCTGTGGATCCACATGCCCATGTGGACTAATTATCGGCATCTCTTTGATATGCCAATATAGTTCATAAGCAATTTTCCTTACGCTCGGTTCGGGATCAAAAAAACGATATTCATTTAATTGAAAATTATCCATAATTATCCTTAATCTTTAATTTCAACAGTAATCGGGTTATTTAAAACATTCAGCTCACTATCTAAGTAATTTATAAATTCTTTTTCGGTCGATAATGGTTTTGGTTCAAGTTCCCATGCCGCTGCGAAGTAATAAGTAACTTTTCCATCATCTGGTTTTAGTTTTACTAAATAGCTTAAATTATCTTCTGATAATTCCATTAATGATTTCTTATTGTAGAAGAGAGCAATGCCCATATTATCATTATTTAATGACTGCTTGCCAAAAACAGAGATATATTGCCAATCCCCATTGCATTTGCTTTCTACATAACTTGTACCTTCGTACTTAGCTAAACCGGTAACTATATTTTCAGCGTTCTCAATTTTCAGGTCGCATTTCGTTAATCGGCTTCCAGCATTTATTGAAAGTTTTGCACTAAGGTCATATTTCTTACTATTAACTAACCAACCGAAATAATTTGTTTCTATTGTGGAACGAATAGGTCCATTTTCATTTAATTGAAAAATTACACTATCTGTTTTAGAAACCATATTGACTTTATTATCAGCCCACATTCCTATTGAACCGATGCCAAGTGAACTTCCAACTTTAAAAATATCCATTCCCCAATCTTGCATATTATGATATGAATCATCAGCCGCAACTGTATCATGAGTACCGACATTTTTCAAAAGTAGTTCATAAATCTTTTTCCCGAATATGTCAGTTGCATTACGCCAATCAAGATAAAAGCGATACCCTACTAATTCCGATTCCCAACCGGGACCTTCATATTTGAAAAGTGCGTCGTGGTCTTTATGAATTGCAGGTACTTTATATCGAGAAACATTTTCAAATTCTGAACCTCGGAATTTTCCATCAAAGTAAACTCCCCCTTTTTTGGGAGACAGCTCGGCATAAGTTCTATTTTTATATTGTATTGGATCATTGCCTGTATATGCTTTTATTACAATATTCTTTTTTGATTTAGCAGGAATATCGATAATGAAAATTATTTTATTATCTGATAGTTGATATGGAATTTCCTTATCGCCATCAAATAGTTTAAATACCGAAAGAGAAAGCGAACTTTCTCTTTCGGTTATTTTCGATAATGGGAGGCACACACATTCATCGATTTTATCAAATTCAGATTTATTTATTAATTCCACTTTTACTTGAGCAGAAAGCAAGAATGAAATAAAAAATGTCAAAATAAAAATCTTCGATTTCATTTTAGTCAACCTTAATATGAATTTGCTCTAAATTAGGAGCTAAAAACTGGAATATTGCAAGAGCAACAAGATAAGAAGTGCCCGAGAAAATAAATAGATATGTATAGCTTCCTGTAAATTGCAAAATAAATCCTGCTGCAGTGGCTATTAACATACCTCCGATAGCACCTGCCATACCACCAAATCCAACAACAGAACCGACAGCTTTACGAGGGAACATATCTGATGCAGTTGTAAAAATATTGGCTGACCATCCTTGATGACCCGCTGTTGCCATACTTAATAAAAGAACAGCTATCCATAATTCAGAAGCGTGAGCGGCAAAAATAATTGGGACGATAAAAAGTGCGCAGATTAACATTGCCATTTTCCTACCTTTATTAACGGACCAGCCTCTTTTAATAAAGAATGATGAAAGCCAGCCGCCGCCGATACTGCCGACATCTGCCATAACATAAATTATAATTAAAGGAAGACCGATTTTATCTAGCGTAAGTCCATATTCTTTATATAAAAATTTAGGTACCCAATAAAGATAAAACCACCAAATTGGATCAGTCATAAACTTACCGATTGCAAAAGCCCAAGTTTGGCGGTGTTTCATTAATTCCAGCCAAGGCACTTTCCCCGGAGGATCCGGTGGATCAGATTGAATAAATGCCAATTCTGCTTTAGATAATTTTTTATGTGCTTCCGGTCTTTCATACATGAACCACCAAGCAACAAGCCATATAAACCCTATTCCGCCTGTAAAAACAAATGCTTCCTGCCAACCCCATGTAAGAGTGATCCATGGAACTAATAAGGGAGCGATAACTGCGCCTACATTTGAGCCGGCATTAAAAATTCCGGTAGCTAAAGCTCTCTCTTTTTTAGGGAACCATTCTGCTACTGTTTTTATAGCAGCGGGAAAGTTACCTGCTTCAAATAGACCTAATGAAAAACGTGCCGTAGCAAATCCCATAATAGATTTTGCAAACGCATGCCCCATTGCTGCAAAGCTCCATCCAAAAATAGAAATAGCGTACCCCCATTTTGTACCAATCTTATCAATAACACGACCAATAACTACCAAGCCAATTGCATAGGCGGCTTGAAATGCAGTAACTATATATCCATATTGGATTTCGTTCCATCCAATCTCTTTCTCGAGTACAGGTGCTAGAATACCAATCACCTGCCTATCGATATAATTAATAGTTGTAGCCAGAAAAATCATCGCTACAATAGTCCACCTATAACGACCTACTTTTTGCTGTACTTCGGGCATAGACACCTCATTATTATCAAAAAGTTTATTTTAACATCTATATAAACGATTACTTAATCGATAAATAAAAATCGTAAATTTATTCATCTAATTCAATACTAATGTATATTTTTCTTATTTATAATAGAATAAGACTTAAACAATATAAAAATGTAATACTTGCTATCCCTTGCAAAAACGTTGCAACTGTATGGGATTTTAGACCTGTTTTAGTATCTATATTTGAGAATTGAGTTACTACCCAAAAGAAGCTGTCATTAAGATGCGAAACAGTCATTGCACCTGCCGAAATTGAAAGTACTAAAAGTGCTTTACCAATTTCAGAAGAAAAACCCATGCCATCCATCAATGGAGCTACAATTGCTGCTGTAGTTATTATAGCAACAGTGGATGAACCTTGAGCTGATTTTAATACAGCAGCGATAATAAACGGTAAAAAGATTCCGTACTGTGCACCGGCAAATAGACCATTAATAGTATCGCCGATATTTATCACTCTTAGTATATTTCCGAATGCACCGCCAGCACCTGTAATTAAAATTATGGTACCTGCATCTTTTAATGCGTCCGAAACCCATTTCAAACTTGTTTTACTATCTACACCACGAATCAAAAAGAATGCAAGAAAAACACCTATTAATAATGCAGTTACAGGATTCCCTGCAAAGACAAAAAAGCTTTTGAATCCACCACTGCCAAAAGGTAGTGCTGGAAGTTCACTGATTGATTTTAATGAAATTAGAAACAACGGAATTAGTAATGGAATAAACGAAAGAAATGGAGATGGAAGAGTTTGTTTAATCTCTGGGATAGACTCAAAATCTACAATTAAATCCTTACAATAATATTTTGCCCAAAAAAGACCAACCAATGCAGCAGGAATTGCAACAAGCAATCCAAATAAAATTACAAGACCTATATCTGCGTTCAATGTAGCAGCCGCAGCTAATGGTCCGGGTGTGGGTGGAACGAATACATGAGTTGCATATAATCCAGTGGATAATGCAACTGCTAGCGTAACTAATGATATACCTGTTTTTTTTGCAATAGCTTTATTAAGCGAGGCAAGAATCACAAAACCCGAATCGCAGAATACGGGAATAGAAACAATAAATCCTGTTATGCTCATTGCTAAAGGAGAATTTTTGTCCCCGATTTTGGAAAGGACAAAATTAGCAATAGACCTAGCACCACCGCTTTTTTCTAAGAAAGCACCAATGATAGTACCAAATGCAATTACGATTCCGATACCTGTAAGTATCCCTCCGAATCCTTCAGTCAATCCTTTTATTACTAAGGATGAGTCCATTCCGCTTGATAGACCCATAACTATCGCAGCAATTATCAAAGCAAGGAATGGGTGCAGATTAAACTTCGATACCGCCACAAGAATAAAAATTACTAAAAGTAATAGCAGTGCAATTGTTAGCATTATTTTTCTGTTCCATTAATAAAAAAATTTCCTTTTAAGAATCTACTATTTTCTATTTTTATTTTTTCGTCTAAGCTATTTGTCTCAAAATCATTTATTGTAATTCCCTCTACATCATCTAATATAATAGCCGGACGCATATCCTTCTCAATGATATTGAATCGGACATTATTCATTGTAATGTTTTTAGCATGTCTAATAAAAACGCCGTAAGCAGGCAGCGTTTCCCACATTGTACTTTCAGGATAATGGTCAATTAATTCATCTAGTTTTTTAGACGCATCATCTTCGTTTCCACCACCCGGATATTCTACATATATATTGCTTAATGTAACATTCTCAATATAATTATCAGGTACTCCTGTGATTGATGCCCCAATATTGGAAGCTAATTTAGTTGCAATTATATTACTTAGAAAAACATTTTTAAAAGTTGAAATACCTGGTTGTGGTGCATCAGGAGTGTATTTTCTTCCACGATTTCCAAGTCTCAAATAAAATGGAACTTGGACACCTTCGATAACAATATTTGAAATTGTAATATTTTCTAATGGACCTCCATCGACTGCTCCGAGAGTAATTCCGCTAATACCACCTGGTGTTCCATAAATTGTTGTTTTTACAGATGACGGTTTAATAACAATATTTGATACGGTTATATTTCTGAAACCACCTGTTGATTCTGTTCCTAATTTAAAAGCATTGCAATGTGAACTGACAACACAATTTGTAATTGTTATATTCTCAGATACATAAGGAGAAGTGCTTTTTATTGTAATCGCATCATCATCACTATCGCCGAAGCAATCAGACATTATAAAATTACTGCATCCATCAATATCAATCATATCATTATTAGGATTAGCATGATTAAAAACTGAAATGCCTTTTACCGTGACATCTTTACATCCAAGGTACTGCTGCATCCACATAGCCGAATTCTGAAGCCTTATTCCTTCAATTTTTATCTTACTACATTCGACGAATCTAATTATATAAGGGCGGTTTTTATATCGTTCAGGTTTCTCTTTTGTTGTTACCTTGAAAGATTCGCCTTGCCCATCAATTGTTCCTTCGCCTCGTATTGAAATATTTGAAACTCTTTCTGCATAGAAAATACTATACCTTAAAAATGAGTCGTTATACGATTTTAGTTGCGGAAGAAATTCTTTATAATCTTTTAATTGAGTGCTTCCGAGAAGGAGTGCACCATTCATTAAATAGATATCTGTATTGCTTTTTAGTTCTAATGAGCCGGTAAGATATATTCCTTTAGGGATAATAACGGTGCCGCCGTTTTCACTGCATTTATCAATAGCATTCTGAATAGCAATAGTATTTAATGTTACTCCATCTCCTTTAGCACCAAAGTCATCAATACTATGAAAAAACTTATCAACAGATTGTCCGAATACTATGGAAACTTGAAAAAAAAGAATAAATAATAATTTTTTCATACCTACTTACCGTTTAAATTAATTTTAACTGAATAAACCTGCGGTATTCCGGTTTTATCTGTACTGAATAAAATTCTATCACCATCAGGACTAAAGTGTGGATGAGGATGTGAAGGTTGTCCTTTCCAGCTCGAATCGTGTTTGAATAAACGTTCTGATTTTTCAATTTGACCATTTTGAATAGAAAAAAGCACAAGGACACTACCATCAAAAAGATCAGAAACCCAGTGGACGTTATCTTTGTACATTTGCGAATGAGCTGGTCCAACAGGAGCAGACATCATTATATTTTCGGAACCATCAGGGTTACAGAAACCTATAAATTGTTTCCCTTTATTTTTACCCCACGTATAACGAGCGGAATAACCGATTTTACTACCATCATAAAACCAAAATTCGTGTGTACGATGAAGTCCGGTTTCTTGAAGAGCAATTGGTTTTACTTCGCTCTCTTTAATATTAACCTGCCATATCCGTTGAGGTGTATCACCCTGAGTGCCGTTATCTTTATTGATTAAGTGCTGCCAACAAAAACTAACTAAATCCGGGTCAGTGGGCGAAGCCTGTAAATGTCCGATAACAAAACCGTATCCGGGTGTTATCTGAACTAATTCTTTTGAATCAAAGCCATACTTATAAATAAAAAAAGGACCAATTGATTTATTTGAATTATTCTCATAAATTTTTTCGGAAGAGAAGACAAACCATTTATCGTCAGATGTAACAGTAAACGAACTTATTGGAACATCAAATTTTTTTATTGCTTTAGTGTCGTATGTTTTAGTATCTATTGATTTTAATGTGTTATCATTTAGCATGTAATACAGTTTATTATACTGTGGCAGATGCCACACAGCTCCTTGGATACTATCTTCATCTGTTATCTGAGTTAATTCTCCCGTAGTAAATTCGAGAATAAAAAGATTTTTATTCCCCTCTCTTTCAGAAAAAATTATTGCATGGTTATTATCCATGAATGACTCTATATTAAAATAGAGATGCCAACTTTTAGCTGTGTTATTCGTCCACTGCGTAATTTCAAATCCCGTTTCAGAATCAGTCCAGGTTTTTCTTTCCGATGGAAATTTTTTCCCAACATTTGAAGCTTCAATCACGGAATTGAAAAATAGAATGATAAAAAATAATAAAAAGTATTTTTTCATTTTATTGCCCTTTGGATTAAAAAAAAGAATAACCTAAAAACACCAATCAGAAAATATAATAGAATAGTAATAATGAGAACAACATGAAGCTGTGAAATTAACTCGTACCAAGAAGCATCATAATTAATGATAGAATATACATTAACTAAATTCACGGCAATAAATAAAATCAACAGAATCCATAATTCGCGTATAAAAAATTTCCTTTCAATAATAATATCTTTCATAGATCACACCTTATATTTATCAGGTAGAGTGAGTTTCTCACCTGACTTAATTGCTTGTTCTGCTAACATTGTCCAAATAGAAGAATTGTATCCTTCAATCGAGAGTATCTCAGGGGCTTTACCTTTTCGAATATATTTTACAAATGCTTCGAGTTGGAGTTTGACTTCATCCATTTTATAATTTTCTGAAATAAAGTTACCCTTATATTGAACCGCAGTTTCAGGCACCCAGCTTGCACCTCCAATAGGGATAGTATCGAATACATCTTTTTCTATATCATTAATTAATTGAAGGATTGCCGGAGCTTGAGGAGGGTTTTCACTGAATATTTTATTTGTTTCTAATTCCATGCTTCCTTTATTACCCATTATTTGTTCTTCACAACCATAATGTTTATTGCTTGTAACAGAGTCATATATAAATTGAGTCCCATCGGGATAAGAAAATATCATTGCAATATTATCATAAACTTCTCTCCCATCTTTCCAAAAATTTATTGATCCAGTACCCATTACAGAAACGGGTGGCTCTTTCATTATCCAGTTAGCTACTTGAATTTGATGAGAAGCCAATTCAGTTAGTAATCCGGCTGAATATTCTTCGTAATGCCGCCAATTAATTTTTCTTTCTAATTCAGGCGAGGGAACGGGTCTTCTCCAATCATTATTCCGATGCCAGTAAGCTCTAATTTGTGTTACTTGTCCAATATCCCCGGCATGGATTTTCTTAACTGCATCCAAATAAACAGGGTTGAACATTCGTTGATGACCGACTTGTAAAATCTTACCCGATGAACGATGAGCATCATACATCAGTTTCGTATCGTCCATTGTACGAGCCATTGCTTTTTCGCAAAAGACATGCCTTCCGCTATTAAATGATTCAATCGTCATGTGAGCATGTTCGTGAAGTGGAGTAGCAATTATTATTGCGTCTATATTTTTTTCTTCTAATAGCTTTCGGTAATCAGTAAAGGTCTTTGCTTTCCCTTTTGTTAATTCTATGCCGGCTTTTAAGTTAGGCTCATAATCATCACATATAGCAACTAATTCAGCATTAATTATTGATGAAAATGATTCAATATGTTGAGTTAAAAGTTTTCCCCTGTCTCCCATTCCAATAAGAGCTAAACGAACCTTATCACTCGGTGATTTAGTATCGCTTTCGGCTAATACCTTAAGCCAAGGCATTGATGCTAATGCGGCGGCACTTCCGCCAATCAACGAAACCTTTTTTATAAATTCTCTTCGGTTAACTATAAATAAATCATTCATAAAATTCTTTTTCTACCACTCCATTTTTATCATTTACTGTAAGAAACTTCATACCCGGTTTCGATTTAATTATTTTTTCAATCTCATCTTTATCTAATAATATAATTCCGGTCGATAATAATTCTGCCTCTAAAGGTGAATCTGAATAAACTGCTGACAATTTTTTTTCTTTCAGTGGTTTATAAGAATCGGGATCGATAAGACTATTCTTATATTTTAACTTGCCGCTATCTCCATAATAGTAATTAGAAGAGATCGAAAGTGAAGCATCATTAATATTAAAAACATGTGATGGTTCTGATTGATTATTCAAATCAGGGATACTCACTTTCCAACAGTTACCATTTGGATGCTTCCCTTTTGTAAGTAACGAACTTCCACCGAAACTTATAAATGCCTCCTTAATTTCAAATTCATCTAAATACTTATTTATTCTTTGCAAAGCATAACCTTTTCCGATAGCACCAAAATCGATCCTCACCAATTCGTTCTCAAACCGGATTGACTTCTTTGCAGTATTAATAATAATATTTTTAAATCCAAGCTTATTGCCGAACTGATTATATCCACCTTGTTCTTCATTCAGTGATTCAATTATAGGACGAAGAGTGATATCAAACTTCCCTTTTGTTAAGGAATTATAATCTCTGCAATAAATTAGCAGATCATAAGTTTCTTCATCAAGCCAAAATTCATTTAAGTAAGCTGACTTATTTATTCTAAAAAGGAAACTATTCCTATCAAAATAACTGTATTTATTCTCAATTCTATTTAGTTCATTTTTAATAAGAGTAAAAATTCTCTCACCTAATTCATCATTACAAAAAGGGAACACAGCATTAAAGCGTGTTCCCATTGAGAAAATAGAATTATGATATATACTTTTCACTAATATTTAAACACTTTACCGTCAGCGAGTACTTCTTGATTATTCTTATCGTACTGAATGAATTTCTTTGTATGTAAAGCAGCAGTTGTCATAATATTTGCTACCGAATGATAATAACCGACTTCAACTGGACCGTGTGGAGTTTTTCTATCCCTAACAGATTCCATCCAATTAAGCATATGTGCTGATGTCATCGGATCAGAACCTGTATTAGCATCAGTAATTGCTTTTGGTGCATTTGCTGAAAGGTCAAGATCGACTAATCGATTTGATTTCATATTCATATCTTTTGCAAATTGTTCAATCAATCCACCATTAGCAGTTACTTTATTTGTATCAAGATTTAGCTCACCGCCATTAGAATAATAGATTTCTTTAACTCCACCAGCAGAATTAAACATTCTAGATGAATAAACTACCTGAAACCCTTTATTCAAATCATCATCCGGACCGTAATCGAATACAGCAGTCATAGCGTCAAAGTTTTTTCTACCATCATTCCACATATAAATTCCGCCATTAGCAGAAACCGAACGAGGGAAATTATAACCGCTGAACCAGTGGACGGTATCTATTTGATGCGACATCCATTGACCCGGTATACCTGATGAATAAGGCCAGAATAAACGATACTCAACATATTTTCTTGGGTCCCATTCTTCAAATGGTCTATTGAGTAAATAACGTTTCCAATCTACATCTGTTTGTTTAATAGTAGAAACTAAATCTGGTCTTCTCCATCTTCCGGGTTGATTAACATTCCATGACATTTCGACCATTTTAATATCGCCGAACTTGCCTGATTTAATGAATTCATTTGCAGCGTGATAATTTGAGCCGGATCTTCTTTGAGAGCCGATCTGCAAAATTATTCCCGAATCCTTAACTGCCTTAAGTGCATTTCTATTATCTTCCATTGTTTCAGCAAATGGTTTTTCTACATAAGCATCTTTCTTATTTTTTGCAGCTTCAATTGCATGCATCGCATGTTGAAAATCTGCAGTGGAAATTATTACAGCATCAATATCTTTATCATTATAAAGCTCATCATTATTAAGATATGTTACAACATCTTTATTGTATTTTGATTTAAAAAACTCCACGGCTTCATTTCTTCTTCTATTCCAAATATCAGATACACCCTTAATTTCAAAATTCAGCCGTTCTGAATATCCCATAAATGGAGGGACTAAAGAATTTTTAGCACGATCGGAAAAGCCGACGAGTCCAACTATAACTCTATCATTAGCACCAAGAATGCGGGAATAGCTTTTAGCAGATATTGGCATCGAAGCTGCTGCCACTAAACCAACTGTAGCGAAGGCACTTTTTTTAATGAAATCTCTTCTTGTTTCGCCCATTACATACTCCTATATAAAAAATTATAATTCATGTATTTTAATAGATCTAAACCAAACTTCATCGCCATGATCTTGAAGTAAAATATTTCCTTCGGAAAGTTCTCCAAAATTTGGCCAGTTCTTATATTTACTATATGCAACTAATGCTCTCCACATCTGATTGTTTCTTTCATATTCAACTGTTTTGAATCCGTTAAGCCAATGCTCTACATGATTCCCTTTAACAACAATTTTACCATTATTCCACATACCTACGCCATTAAATCTTTTAGCAACCGGGGGGATTAAATCATATAATGAAGCCGCTGTTCTATTTCCATTAACTCCTAATTTTGCATCGGGATGTTTTTCGTCATCTAAAATTTGGTATTCACAACCAATTGCCGAACCTTCACCTTTATTCATTCCCGGATCAACGAAATATTTTACTCCGCTATTAGCACCTTCTGTAATTAGGAATTCGAATTTTAGTTCAAAATCTTTGTATTTTTTAGTAGTAACAATATCACCGCCATTGGTTGCTTCTGCACCGGTAGATTTTAATACTTTAAGAATTCCATTATCAATCTTCCATCCTTTTGCAGGAAAATTATCTGCTTTAGCACTTTTCCAACCATCGGTTGTTCTTCCATCCCAAAGCAATTTCCAACCGTTTGATTTCTCTCTTTCAGTTAATGTATTTGAGATATAATTATATTGTGGAATCTCTTTTTTATCAGGAGTAAGATATTTATCTATATTTTCAGTCATTATACGCATATCCTTCCACATTACTTTAATTCCGTCTTTCGATTTATCCCCTTTAATATCATGAACTTGAAGAGCAATAAATCCGGTACTTGTGAGATCGTCTAAAATATTTGCAGTAGGGACACCATTCACCCATGAACGAATACTATTACCTTTCGCTTCAATTCTAAGTTTATTCCACTCATTTTGTTTCAAAGCTTTTTTACCTTTAGGATTTTCATCCATCGTATAGAGCCAGCCCCTTCTTGCTTCATCATAAATGCCGCCTGTCCAAGCTCTTTCGGATGGATCAAATTCTACTTGGTAACCATGGACACGATAGTTTTTATAATCAGCAAGACTTTCGCTTCTGATCTGGACGCCTGAGTTTAGTTGTGAGTCTACTTTAAAATCTAATTCAAGAATAAAATCTGAAAATTTTTCTTTCGTAGCTAAAAATGTATTTGGCGTGTTAAGTACTGCTTCACCTACTAAAACACCATCTTCCAGAGTATATTTTGCTTCACCATTAAGTCGTTCCCAATTAGAAAGATCTTTTCCATTAGTTAGAGATCGCCATTGCTGTGCAGAAGTAGTTATCGAAGCAATTAAAAAAATAATTAACAACAAGAAACTTGAATATTTCATTGACATACCTGCATTCTATTTATTAATAAGTTTTTGAATTTCTACTGAAGCAGATAAAACTGCCCCCAAACCTCGAGGGTCGCTTGGGGGAGTTTTTCTTGTTTGATAGAACTCAATATTATCTCCAATACCGGTACCTTGACAGATACCATTTACAGTTCCATCCACTTTAATTCTATTTGTGATCGCATTCCAACCTTTTATTGCAAAATCTTTATATGATTCGGGTAACCACTTATTATTGATGCCTCTAGCAATAGCCATTATAAACATAGAAGAAGCCGAAGTCTCTTCAAAAGTTTCTTTATTGTCCAACACTTGATTCCATAATCCACTTTCATTTTGATATTTTACTAAAGCATTTATATGATCCAAATAAATCTTCTTGACAGTTTTATAATCGTTATGCGATTCAGGAAGTATGGAGAGCGTTTCACTGATTGCCCATATAAGCCAACCATTCGCTCTGCCCCAATGAATAGGTGAATGTTGATTATTTTCCGAAAACCAACCATGATAATATAATCCGGTTTCTTTATCTCTTAATTTAGCTGAAAATATTTTTATCTGATTTGTCGCTTCATCAAAATATTTAGCATCATTAGTTAGATTTGCATATCTTAGTAAAAATGGCACACTCATAAATAAATCATCTGCCCAAATACTCATCTTTTTAGGTTCTGGTCTGCAAAATGTTCCGTCCTCTAATCTTACTTGCTTATTCATTATATAATCTGCGACATCATCGAGAATAAACCGAGAAGACTTATCAATACCTCTTAAATTGGCTTCTAGAATAGCTAGTGCCGGAGCACCAGTATCATCAAGCATCATTTTCCGATACAATCGATTATTAAAACCGGCTTTTTCATTTAGAACTTCATATTGATACTTGAAGTAATCATAATTTTGTGATGTAACGGAAATATTTTTTTTGATATATTCTAATAATTTAGAGTCTTTGGTTAAATCATATACATTAAACATCCCTAATAACATCTGACCATTTGCATAATGCCATTCAAAATATGAGTGAGATTGAAATGGAACATTTTCTTTAATTACGTCATTAAGAATTAAATTTGATTTAGAGAGTATCCAATTGTAATATTTATCTTGATAGAAATAATTTTGAGTGAAGGCCTTTTCCGGCGGCAGAATATTTTCAAAGGATTCATTTTGAAATCCAATAAGCAACCAATTAGAATTTGGCTTATCGTCTTTGAATAAAGATACTATGGAAAATGATGTTTCACTTTTTAATAGACCATCGTCATAAATTGGTGCTAAAGCTAGAATTGCACCTTCCTTATTATCCATCTTTATCAAAATATCATTTGCTCCTTTATTCAAGTGAGCAGTAAAATAATTCTTAAATTCATACATGCTATATGCAACATTAGAATAATTGAGTGAATCACCCACACCTGAAAATAATAATTCGTCGTTAATCCAAATTTTGAGGGCAGAACTTGAACTAACGCCGAATAAAACATCTTCCGTTTCTCCTGAAATAATTTCGCTAAAAGCATAAACTACATCAGCCGACTTATTAGGATAGTTTTGTTTGAAATTAATTATCTGAAGACCGGAGGATGGCTTTTGTATTTGAGTATAAAATTCGAATGAAGTATCATCAATTATTTTAGTAGCTACCCTTTTCCCAAAATCTATTGGAGATTGTGAATAAACTATTGAGTACCATAATAGAATTAAAATTATTTTTTTGATCATTAATAATACCTTTGAAAAAAAAATTAGGAGCCCTTATTTCAGACTCCTAATCGATATAAATAATTATTTAACCAACATCATTTTTTTCGATACTGAGAAATTTCCGGCATCTAATTTATAGATATAAATACCCGAAGAAACTGACATTCCGTTATCAGCTCTACCGTTCCATGTAGCCGTATAAAGACCGCTTTCTTGTAATTCATTTACAAGTGTAGCAACTTTTTGTCCTAACATGTTATAGATTGATAATTTTACAAAATCTTTAGTTGGTAATGCATACTTAATATTAGTTGTTGGGTTGAATGGATTAGGATAGTTTGTGAATAATTCATAACCCTCTGGTAATTGAGCTGCATTAGATTTTACACCAACAGGAATTCCAAAATATGTTAAAGCTCCAATCGGTTGATTAGATGTGCCCGCTGTAAATAAAACAGATGAAGAAGGATATCCAAAATTAAATGGCATTTGTGTTCCACCATATTCAGGAGAACCTCCACCTTTATTCATATCAGGTTTTTCAGTAACAGCTGCATCATAAAAATCAACCATTACGTATGCAGGTATAGGTGCTGCAGTTTCAAATTTGACAGATTCATTTAAGTTAGAGGCAGCGGTTCCATTTTCTGCTACAAATGCTAAAGCTACAGAATCCATAAATGCCTGTGCTACATACCCGGCAGGATAAGCACTAGATAATTCCGGACTTAAATAGAAATTATTATTCTTTATTTCAAGAATCTGTTTAATTCCTTGACTGGTATAATCTGTACCAAGCGGGCTTGTCTCGATTACTTCATTTGGAGTTAAATTAGTTGCTTCATTCCCTAAAAATCCACAGTTATAGAATATATTATTTGTAATATGTGCTTCAATAGCTTCACCTATTGTAACACCTCTTTGAGCAATATTAACAACCGTATTGTGATTAATTCTAACATAATTAATAATTCCACCGCCATCTCTAAGGATACGACTTGTGAGATTATAGAATGTATTATTTTCTAGGACTAAGGTATCGATAGCATTACCACGGTCATCAACACCGCGTCCATTATCTGCACTTTTCATTTCACCTATATTACTAATAATTGAATTGGTAATAAATATTTTGGTTTTTTTTGCATCTACTCTAATTGCTGACTGTTGATCTCTATCTAACTGGCAATCTTTGACTACTAAGGTGATTCCGTCTGAACTCATTCTGATTATGTTTGTTAATAATTTGCTTTGTTCATCAAGATTAGTAATATAAACACCCTCCAAAGTTAAATTACCCTTAATCTGGAATGGTCTATTAGAAACACCACCTGAAATTACACCAGGACGGATTACAGGTTTTTGGAAACCACCTTCTTCAGCTTTGATATGTAAATGGTAACCAGAATTTGTGATGGCGGCAGTTAGTAGATAATACCCATCTTTTTCTAGTTCATAAATTGTGTTAGGGTCTACTCTTGAACCTGTGGTGGTGGTATCACCAGCAATAGCATCATTTAGGGTACCGACACCTGAAGAAACTCTTACAACACGCTGTGCTTCAATATTGGAAACAGCGGTAAATAGAAAGAATACAAATGTGAAAATTAATATTGATAGTACTCTTTGTTTCATAATAACCTCTTTTTTTAGTGATAGCTATGTTAAATTATAAATCAAACTTTATACCTAAATCGGCAGACCATCCAAAATATTCTTCTTTAGTTGGATAGGATTCCAATCCGAGATATGACCCTTCCGGCAAATTAGTAAAATTATTCAAATTAAATTGTAGTGCAAGATTAGGAAGCAATTTATATTGAGCTGCAAAATCCCATCTAACGAATGCATCAGAGTAACCGTCAAGTTCTTCTCTTTGACCTATCACTTGTAATGCTGAACCTTGATAGATTAAAGAAATACGACCGGAGAAATCCCCCTTCTCATACCCGAGCGTTAAATTAGCAATATGTTCAGCTTGCCCCGGCATTCTTGCTTCTCTAACGGTATCGATGAAAGTAAAATTAAATGGAGGTCGCGGATTTCTTGGTCCAGCAACTAAATATGGGAAATGTGTTTTCGAATGAATATAAGAATAGTTTGCATAGATAACAATTCCATCAAATGGTTCAGGAAGGAATCTTAAATTTGTCTGTACTTCTATCTCTAAACCTTTTACTTCGGTATCGTATTTAGAATTTTCTGGAGAAACAAGTGTATAACCTAATGTTGGCCCAGGCGTTGTAATACGACTTGTTCTTAGATAGTCTATATCTTTTAGTTTCTTGTAATATCCTCCAATACCAACAAGACCGAAATTACCATAGAAAGTAAGATAGGCGTCATAGTTCCATACTTTTGTGTGCTTCAAATATGGCTCACCTCTTTCTACGGAACTTTCGAAAGAAAGAACTCTTTCCCAAGGGACTAGATTGAAATAATCAGGACGCGAAAGTGTTTTTGTAAAAGCTAAACGAAGATCCATCCAATTAGTAAAATTGTATTTAATATGAACCATTGGAAGAAATTCACTATATCCAACAGTGCCAACTGTATCTTTAGAATCAACTAATTGAATAACTCCATCTTCATCCATTTTTGACTGTCCAAATTTACTCGTGTATGAAGTTACAGTTCTTTCAAATCTAAAACCGGGAAGAATCATTAAATCTTTTCCGATATTAATTTCCGACATAACGTAACCTGCATAAACAGATTCACCCGCTTCATAATCTTCCAAATCGAAGGCATTATTATCTCGATAACTACTCCAATATTTATTTTTGAAAGCTTCTAATTTATCTTTATCTAAAGGGCTAGCAGGACCGAAATTGTATTGTCCATTTAAGAAATCATCAATTGTATATGAATCATCAAAAAAATTGCTGATCTTAATTTTACCTTCACGAGTAGTAGCAAAATTAGTTGGGTCAGCCTTACCAATATCATCAATTGTAAAAGCTAGTGTCATGATTTGACCTTTATCCATAGACCTACTTTTATCACGAATTTTTCCACCGAATTTAAATTCACCTCTTATATCATCTAATAAAGTATAAGGTAGTTTAAAATCAACCTGTCCGGTGAAATCTCTATCTTTTGATTTTTCAGAATCAATGAAATCTTGCTTAAATACGGTCTCTTCAAGATTATTTTTGGCACCAAGAGGAATTAGTTGAGGTCCCTTATTTGTTACTAATGTGGGTA
Source organism: Melioribacteraceae bacterium (assembly GCA_023230485.1). Classification (GTDB taxonomy): domain Bacteria; phylum Bacteroidota; class Ignavibacteria; order Ignavibacteriales; family Melioribacteraceae; genus BRH-c32. The sequence continues at coordinate 48,251 of JALNXG010000005.1, read as the reverse complement.
AATAAGCACCAACTTCTCTAAATTGTGAATCATGAGAGAAAGGCATATCATTTCCTGAAAAAGAATATGATGCTTGGAAAGTAGAAATAATAGGACCAAAATTATACTTGCCGCTAAGAGAATTAGTAAATAGATCGATATTAATTTCTCTGTTTCTTAGCCAATACTCTACATAGGCTGCATCAACACGATATCTTTTTCTTCTTCTCACTTCATCTCTATTAGTTCTTCCATAAAGAGAACTTAATAATAGTTCACCATTTTCAAATTCATAATCCATAACTAAGCTTGCACCAAATCGGTCTCTAATTTCAACACGATCACCCAGATTAACATTCTCAACGGTTATTTTAGAACCAATGGCATTTTTTGATTCACTATCAAATAAATAGCTAGCATCAAGGATATCACTTCCTCTATTTGCTCTCTGAATATTACCTGTTACCAAAACTCCTAATTTTTTATCAAGGAATCTATTACTTACAGCAAAGTTTCCTCTATAATTATCATAAGCTTTATCTTGATTTATATATCCGCCTTGAAGTTTAATACTGCTCTTCCATCCTTCATCAGCTTTCTTAATTTGGAAGTTTACTGTCCCACCAACTGCATCAGCATCTAAATCAGGAGTTAGAGCTTTGAAAACTTCAATACCTGCAAGCATATCAGAAGAGATCATACTTAGATCAACTGAACGATTTTGAGCATCTGTGGAGGGTATTCTTTGACCATTTACGGTAACAGAATTGAATTTAGGAGCGAGACCTCTAACAACCAGCTTAGTTCCCTCGCCTGCATCTCTTTGTATAGATATACCGGGAAGTCTTCCAACTGATTCAGCAGCATTTTGATCAGGTAATTCTTCAATTCTATCTTTGGAAACTACATTCACAATTTTATTAGAACTTAATTGTTGATTAATAGCTGCCGCCTGTCCTTGTAATTGAGCAGTAACTATAACTTCCTGTCCGGCGATAGCTTCAAGTTCCAATTTGGTATCAACTTTTGTTGTCTTACCGGAGAGGATTACAACTTTAATGCTATCAGGACGATAACCAAGATATTTGAAAATAATAATTTGATTACCAACTGGTACTCGGGAGAGACGATACTTCCCTTCCATGTCAGTAGTAGTACCTATTGAAGTCCCTGCAACTATAATGTTAGTGCCCCATAAAGGAGAACCATCAGCGCCATCTGTAATCTTACCGGTAACTTCACCGGATTGCGCAAAGCATATTGAAGTACCTATGATTAATATTAATAGGGTAAATCGAAAGAAACTGAATTTCATCTAACCTCCTATTGTGCTTCTCTTTTCTAAAAATTGAAGTTTATCAAACTACGCTTAAAGCATTACTTAAACGTTAATTAAATTGGTTAATTTATTATCAAGTGTCAAGTCAATTCGTAAGTATTTGAATTAAATTTTTGTTTTAATCTTTGATGATTTTTATTACTGTTTCTTTTTTAGCCGGAATTGTAAGAGGTATTTCCTCTCCTCTTTTAGTAATAAAAATTGAACCTGCTTCTTTTTGATCTATAATAACTTTATAGTTACCACTTTCTAATAACCAAGGTCGCACAATAAATTCCTTATCGCTATCCCCTGCATAATAAGTAGTAATTATCAAATTATCATTGTCAAATTTTTCTAAAACGATAGCTAAATTATTATCAGTGTTCTTCCAGCTCGCAGCATAGAAAGGAGAGCCGCCTTCGGGAGAGCCATCACCTGATATCATTGCTCTTAATTCGCTTGTCCCAGGAATCCTAACCCTATCTGTATGCATTACCATATCAGTTCTCAATGGAGTATTATATCTAAGAACATTTAATAACTCATTCAATCCGTTTTCAAGGATTTTCTTTTCACCAGTCATCAAATAACGAACATAGTAAGAAGCATATTTAGAAATAATTGAATCATATTTTATATTACCTTTTAGAAGTCGCCATATTTGAACAGAGTTCCAAAATCCTTCTTCGTTCATTAAGTTCTGTGCAGCCCATTCTTCAGAACCTTCTAAAAATTTTCCAGCTTTTAAGTCGACTTTCTTCTTTAGTAATTTATCTATTAATTCTAAAGAGTATTCAAGAGGGAGGAGAAGAGAATCCTTTTTTGTAAGAGTATATGTAAAAACAAGATTATCTAAAATTTTACTTCCGGAGCTATGAGACCAATCATAATAACTCCACATCATATTTGCCTTATACCAATTAGGCTCATCGCCATTTATTGATTCATCATAATATCTTACTGATGGTGGTATAATTCCGACTGGTTTACCCTTATCAGATTTCAGTGATGCACTTAACCATGCTTCAGACCATTCTTCCAATAAAGAAATATATTTAGAATCTTGAGTTGCCCAGGCAAGAAAACGCAATGGTTTTAATGCTCTTGCATTATAATCTACATCTCTATTTCGAGGAGGACGTTCATCTAACTCAGTAGAACTATACCAACTCGACTTAAAAAAGCGATGATTGAACTTATTTTTTACCGACCATAAATTTTTAAAGTGTTCCGCTGTATATTCTAATCTCTGGAGATATATATTTGAGGTATCGATTATAATTAGTTCCGGCGTAGAATCGGCAATAAATTCAGCTGAATGTTCCACGTCAAGAATATTTTTTGAATATCCTTTATAGACACCGGGACTATTCCAAATTGCATTTGCTAATTTCGTCCAACCTGTAATTACATTTTTGTTTCCGTAAAAAAGTAATGGAGACCATTCACGGAGAAGTTCTACATCATCATCTATCTTACCGCCAAATTCACCATTGGGAGCTTGCTTTTTTGTAATCCACCATTCAGCTCCATCTCTGACTCTGCAAATAGCTTCAAGCTGAAGTGCTGCCCATTTGGGAATATTTGTATCCTTTGAATAAACACTACATTCAGATGGAGAATAAATCGATTCACCATTAAGCATTCTTAGTTTTTCATCATCCGGATATGATTTGAGAAGTTCTGAAATATCTCTTAAACCAATTTGTCTTTGGTAATCTCCGCCCCTTTCTAATACTAAGTCATAACAAGTTTTTCCTCTTAGCCATAATGCTCTTTCACGAAGTAAATTATCTCCACTAGCGGAGTTCTCAATTTGTGAATCAGCAAGAAAAAGCACTTGGTGCATTCTATCAAAAATGGAATAACCAGTTAAGTCTTTTATCCATTCCCATCCCTGCTGGCTATGAAACCGTTCTGCCTCGCTAAGGAGCGAAACCTGAATATACCAATAAAGATAATATGGATCATTCTTATCAAATTTAAGACGGTTTTGTAAAACCAACCGTAAGTCATTGAGTTCGAGATTAGAATTGAACTGACCTGCTAATTTAATTTTTGGGCTGATGGGTCTTGAGGATTCCCTCTCTTTTAAGTCTTTTGGGAATATTGCAATTCCTAATAATCTAACTGAATCTATTCCTCCTATCCAGTCTAGTTCATTTGTTTTTCCGGTCGAACTGAAATGGGTATTGATTACACAGTACTGGGCAACAGGTCGTAACCCTCCTTCTTCATCTCCCTTTAATTTATGTTGAACTATATTTTTATTAATCCCATCTACAAAAAATTGAGAAGTGCCTTCTTTATCAATTGCTACTTCCATCCAATAAATTAAATTATAATTCCCCTTTGGAAGATCAATCTTGAATTTGATTTCTTTATCTGCAATTCCGTCATAAGTGAGTTCATCTCTTACCGAACGTGAAAGAAGGATATCCCTTTTGAATTGAGATGAATATTCTTTTTCCCAACCATAATTGTTTTTGGCTGAATAGATATCGTTTCCGGTTAATGTTTTAGAAAAATTAAATAATTCTGAACTACCTGAACCGATATCAAAGAAATATGTACTTTCTTGAGCCGTAATATTTATGCAGCCAAATAATAGGATAATTAAAAAATATTTTTTCACATTAATACCAAAGAAATTATTTATAATTAATTTTATTAGCTGAATCAAAATCAAGAAACATCTTAGCCTTCTTATGAGTTCTAAGTATAGTAGCCGGGCATGAAGTTGATATTTCACCTTCTAGGGTATCTTTGACTGCATCTGATTTTCTTATTCCTGGCACTACTACTGATAAATAATCAGCAGATAATAATGCAGGGATTGTAAGTGTGATTGCATTATTGGGAACGTCTTCGATAGACTTAAAACAGCCATCAAATACCTGCTGAACTTTACATTTCTCTTCGAGTTCCACTGTCTTCACCCATTTAGGATCATTAAAATTTGCAACCGGCGGATCGTTAAATGCAATATGCCCGTTTTCGCCAATACCCATAAATACGATATCAATGGGAGCTTCTTTCAATAATTTTTCATATTCAACACAAACTTCATCAGCATTTTTTTGAAAAGTATCGACATAACTTACCGAGGCGAATGGCTTTTTGCTGAATATTTTGTTCTTCAGCCAATTTGCAAAAGACTGTGGTGAATCAGGAGATATTCCGGAATATTCATCCATATGAAAAGCGTGAATTCTATTCCACTCAATATCGTCTCTTAATAAAATATTTTCTAAAAATTCATTTTGCGATGGAGCAGCAGCAAAAACAACTCTCAGAGTTTCTTTTTCTGATAATACTTTTTTAATTATCTCAACTGAATAATCTGCCGCTGCTTTACCCATTTCACTTCTAGTTGGATAAATATCTACTTCTAATTTGTCTTTAATTAACTTGTGCATAAAATTTCCCACTAATTTAGTTCAAATAAATTGTATAGCGATTTTTGCTATTTCTAACTTTTATTTCTGGAAGACGAAATGAAAAAGCCCATTCTCCCTTTGTCTGATAATTTTTTATTAACAAATTGTTTTTACCCTTAATTAATGGGATGCTTATTTTATTTCCATCAGGAATAAATGAACCTCCCCCATTTACAGTTGCAACTTTGTCCCCATTAATAAATATCTCACACATTTCATCTGTACCAACCAAAGCATTGACTGAAACTACAGTATCAGAAAAAATATTTGCGAAGCTATAAACAACTCCCTTATCATCTTTAGTATTAAATATTTTTGAAATATCGACCACATCAGGATAATCTGAAACTAATCTTCTCCAACGATATTTTACTGAATCGATATAAAATTCCTGAGTTACTTTCGGGTCAGCAGTTTTCTCACCACCCATACCTTCTAAAAGATCACCGTTAAAATCAGATAGATTATAAATTGGATCTATTATCATCCATTCACGGAAATATTTTCCCGGTAACTCCGAGATATTTAATGATGTATTTTGCAATGGATTTATTGTTCTATCAGTATCAAACATTTTGAGAGAAGTATATAAATCATTTTTTATTCTTTCATAATCCAAGGATTCATTTTCATATTTGTTGGTAATTCTACTCAGAGCATACGTATGATTTTCGATTAACCATAAATAAGAAAAACTATCGATTATCTTATTCTGACGTTCTATAATTCTATTAATTAAAGAAACTCCTTCAACCATTTTCTCTCTTGCCTCAAATGGTTCAGTGAAAACAATTTTTAAAGCATCTTTATAATTTGCCGCAATTTTTATTAAGTCGATTCTTTTATTTGCTTCGGAAAGGTAAATATCGATTACAAATTGCAAATAAGCTTTTAAATCATAATCCGAGTTAAGTTTGATTTTATTCAACTCCATTTGGGCTTCATCTATAACTGAAAGTACAGAATCTAAATCAATTTTTGAAATTTTTAATGATTCTCCTTTTTGCGGTACTAACTTATTCCATAATATTTTATCTGTCATTCCATCGGTAAGTTCAAATTTTTCTAGTTCATTTAGTTTATGAATTGTAGTAGTATATGAATCATTTGAAGCTCCAAGCACACCACGATTAAATCGGAAATCATATTCATCAATGTTTTTATGTGTACAATTCCAACTTTGCTCTGCTCCATAAGCCACACCATACCAATCATTATTAAATAACGCAGTACCTGCATCATCCCAAATACAATTAAGAACACCAAGAGCATTATTCGCTAATCCGTCTCGTGTAAAATTATTGATATTAGTAATTGTTCTACCGAATTGAGGAAGAATTTTATTTGAGTTAAGTACTCCGGGACAAACAATAAATTCCAATCCTGCATTTTTTATCGGAACAATTAATTTCAAAAAATCATCTTGTGGATCATAATTCCAAGTACCTATTAAAATATCTTTTGGAATGCGTTCAAGTAATTCCGGATGTTCAAGAAGAATATCCCCCCACATCGACATTCTAGTATTCTTCTTTTTAAGTATATCATAGAGACGCATAATATGACGATAATAAACTTCTGCATAACCAAGACTATCGACTAATTTTTTAGATTCTTCTTTACCAAGATCGAATGTTTCATCGAGACCAACACTAAAAAACAATTTACTAAATTCAGGTATCATCTCTGTATATATATCATTTAGGAAAACGTAACTCTCTTCTTTAACCGGAGATATGAGAGTTCCGCTTTCTCCGAGATGAGCATATTCAGGAATTGATAATATTTTTTCAAAATGACCGAATGACTGGAAGCTACCTACTAATTCAATATTGTAAAGATTTGCATATTCCGTAATTTCTTTCCACTCTTCTATTGTATAAGAGCCATCATCGGGTGCTATCTTGGGATGCTTTTTTGTTTTGACTACATGCTCAACATAATGTATCATAAAATTCAATTTCAATTCAGAAAACTTTCTTATCTGGGACTTCATATAATCCATAGTCGGAATAGGTCCACGGCTTATATCATCCATAATCCCTCGAAGTTTGAAAGAAGGATAATCTTTAATTTCTATACCTTGTAAATAATTATCAACTGAACCATTTATTAATTGCTTTAATGATTGGATTCCATAAAAAAGTCCTTTAGGGTCATTTGAAGATATAATTATCAAATCGCTTTTAATGAGCAATTGATATCCTTCCGGCGAAATTGAATTATCAATTTTCATCCCTGCGCTTGTACATAATTTTTCAAAAGTAGGATTAAGGGATGGAATTCCGATATGAATAATTTTTTCTAATTTCGCCTTTTGTTTTATTTCTAAGTTCCCGGTTTTGAGTTTTTCGATTAAATCTTTGGTTATATTTAAAAGCGGTTCATTATCTTCGATATATAGATTAACAGCTATCGGTTTATCATTCAATACAAATCTAGAATCGGTATAATTATATTGCTGGGGTTCAGGTACAATAGGAACGACACCTTGAGCTTTAATAATTATTAAAGTAAAAAAGAAGGCAATTACAAAAGATTTCATTTTGCGAACCATTTATTTTCTAAAAAATTAGCTGAATTTATATATGCCTCATCTAAGTTCTGCACACCCGATTCATCTCCTCCAATATCTAATCCAAAATAACCATCGAAATCAATTGCCTTAAGAGCTGAGAAAAAGTTATCCCAATTAATTTTCCCTTTCCCTGCTTCGAGATGTTCAACCTTATTTCCGCAGTTATCTGAAAAATGTATATAATCAATATGCCCTTTTAATTTGTATAAGGATAAAGGAAGGTTTTCTTTTATAGCAAATAAATTTGCCGTATCGAAATTAAAACGTAGGTTTTCCCTTCCAACAGAATTATAAAAATGAAGAAAGCTATCGGCAGAATTTATTAATACACCACTTGCTGGATGAAGTTGATAAGTTAAATCATAATTTGCTGCTATATCACACAAATTCTGAAATGTAGAAACAAGCATTTCATAATACGATTCCCAATTAAAATTATCAGGAAGGAACGCAGATTGTAAAGATTCTTCTTCATAATGTCTAATAACCGGAATTTCATCAGGGAATTGATAAGGAGGAATAGGTGAATTATCTAAGACCCCCTTTGACTCAATAATCGCAGCAGTTTCGCAACCTTTCTTGAATAATTCGATATTTTTATTTCTTTCTTTTTCATCGGATGAAGAAAGACCCGGAAGCACGACACAAAAATATGGTAGCGTTAATTGTTTTTCCTCTAATGAATTTTTGATTTTATATCTAAGGTCATAGACTTTCGTTAAATGTTCTTCCCTGATGCCTTCAAGTTCGATTGTTGTAAAACCAAGAGAAGTCATCTCTTCAATATAGTTGAGCGTATCTTCTGCGGGAGGAGGATAACCATATTTTGTAATAGAATATAGGTAAGTACATACTATTTTTGAATTAAAATTTTTCATAGAGTTTCTATAATCCCAACGGCTCCAATATAAGCCATATAAACTGTAAATAGAGTAATTAAGCTAATACCAATATTTGTTGTAAGAGAAATTTTATTCTTGCCCATTAATTCTTCCTTATTCAATAAATACTGCATAAAGATTAGGATTAGTGGAGTTGCAATTAAAGCTAATGCCTGGGACATAATCATAATAGATACCGGTCTTCCGCCAAAGATCGGAACGAACATTCCAAGTGCTGCATAAAAAATAACTATTCCCCTATTTCTCCATTTGTTTAGGTCTAATTTTTCTTGATTATAATCTGAAAGCAGGAGTGGCACTAAAATATAATGTGGGAATAGAGATGAAAGACCTGCCGCAATTATGCCTGTAACAAAAATTGTAATCGCGAATCTACCTGCAAGCGGCTCTAAAGTTTTTACCATATCAACTGCGTTTTCAACATGTATTCCTAGCGGATAAAGTGTTCCGGCAGCGGCTGCCATTATTGAAATACTAAGAACAAACATAAGACTTATAGAAAGAAGTGCGTCTTTCCTTTCCGTAGCTCTATCCTTCAAAGTCCATCCCTTTTGTTTAATAGTAGCAGAGCGAGTAATAAATAATATTCCACCCATTGTAGTACCAATCATACCTGCCACAACTAATCCGGCATTGTTATCAGTAGGTATATTTGGCATCAAACCTTTTAATACTGCACTTGCATCGGGAATAACCATAAAAGTAGTTAGCACAAAACATGTACCCATAATACCAACAAGGACTGCTAATATAACTTCAATCTTAGTATAGTAACCTGTGAATAAGAAATAGACTAAGAGAATAGCAAAAAAGAGTGCTATGGGAAGCATACCGATTCCACCACCGGATGATGTAATCGGCTTTGTCCATTCATTTGTTACTTCACTTAAAACAGCCATTACTCCGATACTCGAAATCATTTCTGATATAATCAGAGTTCCAAGAACAAAATAAGCCGCACCTTTTCCTATATGCTTTTTAAAACTAAATAGTACCGTTTCACCTGTAACCAATGTAAAACTACTAAAGACAACAATTAAAAAATAGGTAAAGAGACATGAAAGGAATACAGCCCAAGTAAGCATCATACCATGCGAAGCACCGGCTGATGCCATTGTTGTAACGCTTCCCGTACCTATATTATATCCGACAAGAAACAATCCCGGACCAAATGCGGCGGCTAAAAGCAAAATTTTCTTATAGATCTTTTTCATGATTATTTCTCATTAGAAGGATATTTGTAATTCAAATAGTCTGCTAAAAAGCGCATACCAAATGCTGTCCCAACATCTCTTTGGGTTAACCATACTTTACCCGATTTTCTTCTTGTACGAGTATCAATTACTGCACCGCGTAGATTAGGATCAGGGTGTTCGACAGAAAATTGATTTTTAATAATCCAACCTACCGATTTTTCTACATTAGGGATAAATTCAGAACCGACACCATATTTGATTAATTGTATCCATAGAAGCCCAGCGAATGCAGTGGCAGAACCTGTAATAGAATTCTCATTATACCTTCCATCGATAAAATTCACATAATAGATAGTACCATCGTTCTTTTGAGCCTTCGCAAACATTACTAAAGTTTTTTTAGCTACATCGAGATATCTCGTGTCTTTTGTAAGCTCATAACCCTTTATCAACGATTCTGCATACCATAAATTAAATCGAGGATGATAACTTCCAGATTCTTTATCATTAGGCATAAAATCCATCCAAAGTCCTTCAGGTCCTTGTTTCTCTACAAGACTTTCACACAGATCAATAAATATCTTTTTATATTTTTCATTCTTCGTAAATTTATACATATCAAGGAAAAGGTAACCTTCATTATTTGGTCTTGCAACATCAAAAAGCGTTTGTACTCTTTTATCCTTCCAGAAAGGACTGTTTTGTTTCATTACTTCGCCTGTAACCGGATCAACATTATCATAAAATATTTTATATTCAGGTACGTACATATTATTAAGCATCCATTCGCCTGCACGAGTTGCGACTTCGGCATATTTATTATCTTTAGATACTCTAGCTAATTCAAAGATACCATTAGTACCATCTGAAACAGTTGCGAATACAATATTTTCAATACCATCTCCATGAATGGCTTTAAGCATACCATTCAATTTGGGATTATCTTTTATTTCAAGAGAGCACCACCAATCGCCTGCTCTTTTTGCTTGCTCAAGATAGTATTCGTTATTTGTTATCTTGTATGCTTCAACTAATCCATAAATTAATTGCCCTGTATGCCATGGCGGTTCGTAGAAATACCACTTACCTTCAATTAGATTATAATCGCAGCGTGATTTTCCATCTTCATCAAGAAGTACTTCTGTGGCATTATATGCCGCATCTTTAAGTGCTTGTATGATCTCTTCTTTTTTATTTAATTCTGTTTGAGGATAAATATAATTCGTTGCGAGGATGATGAGGATAATTGTTAAAACACATTTTTTCATTTTATAGTATTCCTTGTAATTTTTTCTAATTCGATAAAAGAAAAAATAAATAAAATATTAACTGTGATTTGATTTAACGTTTACTTAATGCTTTATCTAACATAGACATTTTATTTTTAAAAAGGAATACTAAAAGAAATAATAAAAAAATCTTTTTTAAAGGCGGGGAATAAAATATGAGGACTTTTAATAGAAAAGAGTCCACAAGAGATAAAAGAAACTTTTTGCAAGTAGAATTAGGAATTTGTAACGTAAAGATTTTCGCAATCATAATATAGTAATTGAAATCGAAGACTTAATAATTACTTATTCTTACAATCTTCCATATACTTTATCAATAACGAGATTTGTTCTTGCTCCGCTTTCACCGGTGCTCGGAGAAGGTTCGCCTCCTAATAATTCTTTAACAACGGAATCGATTAAATGAAAATGAACACTTTCGGGAAATGGTTCAGAATATTTTTTGATACCATTTTTATTTTCTAAAATTATTTCATCAGTTGTGAAAGATGAAAAAGTTATAGTGCCTTCTGTTCCTGAAATTTTGAACAAATCTTTTTCCTGAGAAGTGTGTGCTGCAAAATCCCATACCCCAGTTATTACAACGCCAGAATCAGTAATAAATCGTCCGGATACATAATCATCAGCAGGATACAAACCGGAATAGTTTTTTACAGAAGCAGAAACATCTTTTATTTCACCAAAATAATAATCAACTAAATCAAGTTGATGAGAACCCATATCCATAAAGTATCCGCCACCTGAATATTCTGGCTTAACACGCCATGGGAGATTTTCTTTTTGTAAATCTTGTTGGTGAGGTGGAGAAATTAATTCAATCAATATATGTTTAATTTCGCCAATTGATTTCGCTTCAATTAATTCTTTTACTTTGATAAATTTTGGTAGTCGCCTTCTATAATATGCAGGAAATAATTTTACATCATTTTTCTTACAAACATCAATCATTTCTAAACACTCCGAATAATCTAGAGCCATCGGTTTTTCTACATAAACGTGTTTACCTGCTTCGGCTACTAACTTAGTATAGTATAAGTGACTATCAGGAGGAGTTGCTATATAAATTGCATTGATCTCATTGATCTTTAATAGGTCATCAATTTTATCTGTATAAAAATCTATTTTATGTCTTTCGGCATAATCTTTTACTTTCGAATATGTTCTGGACATAACAGCAATAAGTTCCGAATTATCTACTTTATTAAAAGCGGGACCGCTTTTTCTTTCAGTTACATCACCGCAACCGATCATGCCCCATTTAATCATGATTTTTTCCATTTCCAATACAAGTCCCGCGTAAGATTAAATCTGTATCAATTATTTTTTTAATTGGAGTAAAACCTTCATCTCTCTTCTCAATATTTTCTAATAAAATAGTCATAGCCTCTAAAGCAATTATATCCGTGGGTTGATCAACGCAACTTAATGGTGGAGAAAGAAATTTTTGCACTTTAGCATTTCCAAAACAGATTACATCTAGATCGTTTGGAATTTTTAGACCGACTTCTGAAGCTGCCATATAAACGCCCAGAGCAACCGGATATGAAACAGTAAAAATAAGATCGGGGAGATTTTTTGCTTTATAAAGTTTCATAAAACTTTCATAGCCATAATTTTCTCCGAAACCACCTTCAATTACCCAATCAGGATTTATCTCTACTTTGTATTTATTCATCGCTTCTTTAAAACCATTCATCCTATTCCGTCCAATATTGATATCTGTATAACCGGCGAAATGTCCAATTTTTCTATAACCAATTTTGATCGCATGTTCAATAGCTTTGAATGCACCTAACTTATCATTTATAAGTACTGCATTTACATTTTGGATTTCTGGTACACGATCAATAAAAACTAATGGAACTCCTCTTTTTCTCACGGTTTCAAAAATCTCTAAATCTTTTGTCTCTTGAGTTATAGAGATTATAATTCCATCGACTTTCATAGCCATAAGAGTTTGAATATGTTTTTTTTCTCTTTCGGCTTTTTCTTCTGATACCATAAGAATAATTTCATAATTGTTTGCGAATGCGATATCATAAATATTTTCAATTATAGAGCCAAAAAAGAAGTGAGCAATTTTTGGGACAACAACACCAATAGTATTAGAATGACGTGCCGAAAGATTACGTGCCATAATATTTGGCGTGTAACCCAATTCTTCCGCAATCCTTTTTATCTCTTTTGTTGTACCTATTGAAATATCTGGATGATTTCTAAGAGCTTTAGAAACTGTAACTGTCGAAACATTTAATTTTTTTGCTATATCGTTAAGTGTTATTGCTTTATCTCTCATTTTCCTCACCTGAATTGGACATTACTTTAAGGTTTACTTTAGTAATCTAAAATTTCATTTTTTTGAACTAAATGTCAAGAAAGAAATAATAAATGAATCTAATTTCTAAAATCTTTATATTAATGAATAAGATAATCAAGTATCTTTTTTATCACTTTGGAGCGTAGATGGAAAAGCTTCTTATAATTGATGATAGTATCCCCTTCCTTAAGGACATCTCTCTTTTACTTCAAAAAAAATACAAAGTTACTGCAGCAATTAATGGTAGAGAAGGGATAGAACAGATAAAGAAAGGCAATTTTACTGCTATACTATTAGACATTAAAATGCCGGATATGACTGGGCTGGATGTTCTTAATGCTTTAAATGCTCAGAAGATAAAGTATCCGCCTATTATTATTGTATCAGATTCAGGTGAGATTGAAACAGTAGTGAATTCTATTCGCCTAGGTGCTTATGATTATATTCAAAAAGATTTTAATATCGAAATCCTAAGTCAGAAAATAAGAAACGCACTCGAGAGAAATGACCTTAATAATAAAGTAGATTATCTAAACCAAGTTATTTCAACTCAGCAAAACAGTTTTGTTTTTAGATCTGAACAGATGAATAAGATAAATGAATTAATCGATAAATATTCGAAGATTGATTGCGATATTTTACTAAAGGGAGAATCAGGAGTTGGAAAAGATTTAATAGCCTACGAGATATTCAGAAGGAGTAATATAAAGAACAAAATTTTTATTCCTATTCCCCTTTCGAGTATTAATGAACAGCTTTTAGAATCAGAACTTTTTGGTTATGAAAAAGGTGCATTCACGGGTGCTGATAAAACTGTAATTGGAAAATTTCAAACTGCAGATAATGGCACTATTTATTTGCCGGAAATTTCTTCAATCAGTGAAGCAATCCAACTAAAACTATTACAATTTTTTCAATACAAGACTATTAATAAAGTCGGCTCTTCAGGTGATGAACAAAAATTAAACTTAAGAATAATTTCTGCTACAAATGAAAATTTGGAGGAAAAAGTAAAACACTCCAAGATGCGTTCTGATTTTTATTATCGAATCGGAACAATTGTTATTGATATACCACCCTTACGCGAAAGAAAGGAAGATATAGAACCTTTATCAAAATATTTTATCGCAAAACACTCTGAACGATTACTAAATAGAAATCTCGATTTAGAAAACCAAACTATTAAATTTCTAGAATCGCAAAATTGGTTTGGCAACGTAAGGGAATTGGAAAATTTCCTAATCAAAACTATTGTCCAGGTTAATGAAAATTCAAATATCATTTCTCTCAGCGATGTATCGAGTAATTCAAATACATACAAGAAATTGAATTTTACTTACTATGATAGTTTTAATTATGATGATGCAAAAAGGAATTTTAAGATTAGGTATTTTAATGAACTCTTAGAATCCACAAGTAATAATTTAACAAAGGCAGCAGAAAAAGCAGGCATTAGCCGTGCGGGATTAGATAAAGTACTAAAAGAAATTGGATTGAAGTAATAGTGTAAACTAAAGTTGCATTCGCCGCAACTTTAGTTTACAGTTCCTTTTCTAATAGTTAAAAATCAATCCAAAATCAGATTTTATGATATGGCTTGATTATTGCGATATCATGTAAAAATTGAACTACCGATGAAAAAATCGAGCTTATATATTAATATCCTTTTTATGTTTTTACTTTTCTTCACTTTTTCATGCAAAGAAAAAGAACCGGATATTACTATAAAAGAAAGTTTAAATTTAGAGAGAAGTATATCCAATTGGAATATCACAAAAACAATCCCCCTACCTAATTCAGTAGTAATTAAATTCATAGATAGCTATGGTGAATATTCATTTTGGCAATCGATAAAAGATGTGATTTTTTTTAATGGCAAAGATTGTAAAATAATATATTCAAGTGCTAAAGATAGGATTGGCGATGTAGCAATTTCCGGAGACCACTCATATCTGATTCTTGGTTTACATTCAGAAGAATACACAATAAAACTTTACTATATTCCTTTTAGCATTAGTGATGGAAATTTCCAATTAGGAGAGAAAATTGAAATTGATAATCTCGTAACGGAAAACATAGTCGGGATAAAATATATTGGTAACGATAAATTTATATTACTCGGGACTATGGAATATCAAATAATTTCTATATTGCGGAAAAATAAAATTAGTTTTAAAAATGAACACCATACCATTGATTTAAACCCGGGGTATGGCATTCAATTAGTAAAGAATAGTGAAGAGGGAAATAAAGTCCTTTTCAATTCGCTTGATGATCTTTATTCGCTTGATAGTAGTGATAATTATTCATCACTAAAAAAAGTGATTGAATTCCCAAATCCGATTTTGAAGCCGGAAGAAATTAAATATGCATATAGCGCATACTCCTATCGTTGCTATGGAAATTTGGAAAGTGGTATATTTAAAAAAGATAGTCTGCTTTGCTATTATCGAAATATAAATAATAGTTATTCTTTCGAGACTTTCGATAATCTTTTTATTGATAATAAATTAAGAATAAGCCCTCAGACACTCCATAACATCATATTAACTAAAAATAATTTTGTCTATGCCTCCAATTTCGGTGCGATAATTTGCAAGGATTTATCTGACAATAAACCATTTAATCAGAATTGGTCAACTGTAGTAAGTCTTCCTAAACCAATTCAATATTCATTTTTATATAACAATGGAGAAATAATTGCTGCACTTGATTCAATAATTGTTATAAATAAAAAACTAACTAGCCAAAACGAGAATCAAAGAGAGAATAAACCGAGAACCAATTTTTTCGCGTTGACTGATTTTCCTATACCTTCCTCAGTATATGGCATTGCAGTTAGTGATTTTAATGGTGATAATAAGGAAGATATTTATGCCATAGACATTTACGACAACAATCGTTTTTTTAATAATTTCCTAAATTTTGAAGACCCTTATCTAAGTAATACGACGGAAAAAATTGGATTAGAGGGAAGAAAAAATAAGGAAGGTGCATATGAACTCGATTTAGGTGTTGTAGCGGGGGATATTGATGAATCGGGTTCAGAAGATTTAATTGTAACTTATCTTGAGGGACCGAATACACTTTATATAAATAATGGTAAAGGATATTTTCGAGATTGTACCACTGAATTTAATCTGAATATAAACATTCATAGAAGTGAATCAGCATCCTTAGGCGATATTAATAATGATGGTTATCTCGATTATTTTACTACAAGTTACCTACATACTAATCACCTATTTATTAACTGTGAAGGAAGAAATTTTATTGAGAAAACCAACGGAAGCGGTTTGAGAAGTCATTATGGCGGACTAACTACTATAATGGGAGACGTAAATAATGATGGCTATCTTGATATTTATCTTTGCAATTGGCAAAAAGAAAATAAACTTTATCTAAATAATGGTAATGGTACATTTAAGGATATAACAAAGGAAAGCGGAACAGGCTGTGGAATAATGAAACGTACTAACTCCGCTATATTTGCAGATTTTGATAATGATGGTGATCTTGATCTATTTGTTGGGAATAGGGGCACTGGAAATAATCTATTTATAAATAATGGGAAAGGGGTTTTTAATGATGTAACTTCAAAGAGTGGACTTGAAGGGAAATACTTTACATATGGTGCTGTGGCTGCCGACTTTAATAATGATTCATTTCTCGATCTTGCTTTTACAAATATAAAAAACGTTGTTATTTATTTTAATAAAGAGATTAAAAATGAAATACCACAATTTAAAAAATTTACCGAACCAATTTTATTTGACTTGCATAATGCGGAAGTATCAGGTTCATTTTCCGGGATCGCGACGCTCGACATAAGAAATGATGGAGATATTGATCTTCTTATTGGGCAGGTGGATGGTAAGTTACAGCTTTTGCATAACAACCTTAACACTGATAATAAATACAAAAATTTTATATCCATAAAAGTTATTGGTTCAGAAAGTAATAGAAGTGCTATCGGGGCTAAGATATACTTATATTCAGACAATAACTTAATTGGCTTTAGGGAAATAAATAGTAATAGCGGATATGCAAGCTCAGGTTCTAAAATTCAACATTTCGGAATTGGCAGAGGGGAAGGTAAATATAAATTAGTGGTTACCTTTCCCAAAAGTAAAATCCAAATAGAGTTATTTGTTAATGCTGGTTTGCATTATGATATTCATGAACATAAAGGGCTATCAGAGATCTATTTTATTTCACTAAAAAACTTAAAAAGATGCATATTAAGTTCTTCATTTTTATCTGAAATTCTAAAATTATTATTGATCATACCATTATTTTATTTTTTTATTATTCTTCTAAGGAATAATTCCGTACAAAATCGGTTTCCATTTTTTAGTACAGTTTCTAAAAAACAGATTTTTAATTTGGGACTAATCTGTTTGAGTACATATTTATTTACTATAATCGTAATTAAGATTGCGAATAGCATTTATCCAAATAATAGTGATTGGATTACAAATACCCGAAACATTTTCATGGAAGATTTCTTGGCTTTTTTTATATCTTTAGTTTCCATACCAATAAGTTTAATTTTACTCAAAAATAATGAATCAAAAAAATTAAGTGGAATGAATATTCTTGATAAACTCCTAAAAAAACTTCAAGGATTCTATCATGGTGAAGCGTCTGCGATGAACTTAAATAGACTTTCACTTTTTCTGAAAAATTATAATTCAATCGATTTTGAAGACCAAGTTTTTCTTGAACGGTTCAATTCTATCATAAATGAATATAATGAGAGTGCATTCAAATCATTAATTACGATTTCTGATCTTACAAATTTACTTCGGTTTGATAAGAGATTTATAAACGAAGGACCAACCCTAAAAACATTATCACGTGAAATTTTCGAAATATCTGAAAAATTAAAAGCTGAATTGTCCGAAACAGATTTAAAAAGAATAAAAATCTCAAAAGATGATTGTATTGAAAAGATAGAAAAACTAAAGCAAGAGATTGTAAATCTTACACGATTGATTCACAATAGTATAAACTGTTCAATCGATGAAGTTCTAAGAATTATCAAAAGCAAATATGGAGACTCTGGGAACAGTCATTATCAATTAGAGATGTATAACCAAACAGAGCATTTTATTAAGCTCTTTATCGATAAAGACGAGTTAGAAAAATGTATCTCAATTTTGATTCAGAACTCAATTGAGGCATATACTGATAGCACATCAGATAAAAATTTAATTTCGATTACTATCATAAATAAACAAGGACATCTTTTAATATGTGTAAAGGATAATGCATCAGGGATTAGTGAAGAGAATCTAAAATATATATTTCAAAAGGGATTTTCTACGAAGGCAAATGGACAAGGATTTGGATTATCTTTCGTAAAAGAGACCGTAGAAAAATATTACGGAACTATTTCTATTGAATCGAACCTCAACACAGGAACTACTATAATTATTAATTTGAGAATAATATAATTATTTTTTGAAATTTCTAAAGATACTACGTTCGGGATCATAATTAAAACCATTCGCACTAAATGATTTTAGAAATTTTTCATTTGTGGAAATTGTTTCGGGTGTTTCTATATCAATCGAATTTTGCTCTGTAATAAACCAGAGTAAATCAGTAAACTGGACGGCTAAATCTAAATCGTGAGTGGAAAGTAAAATTGATATTCCTTCATCAAGAGTTAATTTTTTTAATAAACTCAGAATTTCCAATTTATTTGGAATATCAAGAAATGCAGTCGGTTCATCTAATAATATTATTGGGGTTTTTTGGGCAAGAGAGCGCGCAATCATTACTTTCTGCCTAAATCCATCACTTAATTCTAAAATATCTTTATCCCAAAACTTCGTTAGTCCCGTTATCTTTAAAACAGTATCCACAATCTCAAAATCTTCTTCTCTAAGAACACCAAGCCAATTATTATGCGGATATCTTCCCATGCTTACTATCGAATAAACTGAAGCACTTCCGATATTAAAATTTTCCGTTAAAACAATACTTAATGAACGAGCCAATTCTGAGCGATCAAAATCATAAATAGATTTGCCATTTATTTTAATTTCACCAGCTAAAGGTGTTTGGATACCTGCTATCGTCCTCAAGAAAGTTGATTTACCACATCCATTAGGACCGATTAGACAGATTAACTCCCCACTATTAATTGAAAGATTTACATCTTTCAATAAAATCGTATCAGGTTCTTTCTTTCTTTTATATCCGATTGTCAAGTTTTCTATTTTCATATTAATCCATTGCGAAAGTATGTTTAATTTTTCGCTGCTGCAAAATAATCCATATTACAACAGGAGCACCGACAAGAGAAGTAACAACGTTAATCGGAAGAGTTTGCTCACCGCCCGGCATCTGAGCAATTATATCGCACACCAGAGTAAGTATACTGCCTACAAGAGCAACGGCGGGAATTAATTTTTTATGATCGGATTCATGAAGTAGATTTCTAGTAATTTGTGGTACGGCAATACCGATAAAGGCAATCGGCCCGCAAAATGCCGTAATTATACCGGCTAATAATCCGCCGATTATGATTAATAAAAAGCGTAATAATTTGATATTTGCGCCCATACTTAATGCGTAATGCTCACCAAGTAACAACAAATTCAACTGTTTAGATAAAACATAAGCGCCGGCAAGTCCAAGAAAAATTATAGGGACTAAGAAATAAAGATCTTTCCAAAGCACATTGCCAAAATTACCCATTCCCCAAATTATATATCCTTGAAGATTTTCAGGAGCCGAGAAATATTTTAGAATGCTTTCAAGTGCACCGATAATATGACCAATCATAAGACCAAGAATCAAAAGAGTTACATTACTACTAACTTTTTTTGCTGCGACTGTTATTAATAATAGTACTAATGCAGAGCCAATAACCGCAGCGGTTGTAATACTTAGTTGACTAAAAAAATCGCCTAAGAAATATAAATTCAATCCGAAAGAACCTGCCGTTAGAATAACTAATGCGACACCAAAGCTTGCGCCTGAGCTAATTCCAAGAACGTACGGTTCTGCCAATGGGTTTCTGAAATAAGTCTGCATCATAAGCCCGCAAACCGAAAGGGCACTGCCGGCTAGCATTGCAGTAATTGCCTTAGGAATACGAAATTCAATTATTATTGTATTCCAAATTTGATCAGCGGAAGAATGCCCAAAAAGAATTTTTACTGCATCTAAGATTGGAATATCAACCGAACCAAGAACTATATCCAATGTAAATGCTATAAATAATAATACCAATAGGCTAATTGTTATAATTTTATTTTTTCTTTTATTTCTTCTCATTAGTATTGTAATTTTTTATAATATTTGAACTGATGACCGGGAAGAAGCTCAGGATGAAATATTTTTATCAGATCAGCAAGGACTAAATCGCAATTAACAACTCCATTTTCCCAATATTCAAATAACCCATTCTCATTAATGGATGCATTATTATTATATATATTTCCTGTTTTAAATGCTTTAAATTTTATATTGCGAGGATCGTTTTTTGATACATCTTCCATATTTTTCCAAAAGAGTACATTAATCCAAAAATCAGCAGAATTGGCTTTTTCGTAAACCTGTTCAAAACTTAGTTTAAGACTTCCGATATCATTATTTCCTTTCCAGATATAATTAGCACCGGCATCAGTAAGAAGAGAAGCCATAAAACTTTTACCACCCGGGACATACCAAGTACCACCAAAGATAGCCTCCGTAAAAACTGTTGGATTTATTTTCGCTCTCTTTGCAACCACTTTTAATTCATTATATCTTGCTTCAATTCGTGTGAAAACTTCATTAGCTTCTTTTTCTTTATCAAAGAATGCGGCAATAAATTTAATCCATTCGGCTCTCGCTAAGGAGGAGGTTTCTAAATGGATAGTTGAAGATGCAATTGGAATATTATTTCTAATTAGTTTTTCACTTCCATCGAGATGTGGGTTTCCATTTCCATAAGTAAAAACTATTCCCGGATTTAATGCAAATATTTTCTCAATATTCATATTATTCGCATCACCAACTTCTTTTACTTTTTCTTCATCATATTTTTGATGAATTAAAGGGGAGAAAATGTAATTTATATTATCTACCGCCATAACCTTATCTAGGAGATTTAGCTTTTCCAAAAAGCCAATATAAATAGATGTGAGTACGGCAATACTTTTAATGGGAGTTCGAATCACTTGCGCATTAGGAATCGTTGGAATATTCTTTATACTATCACCAGCTAAAAGATAAATTGCCATTACTTTCTTAAGCGAATCAGAAGAAAGAACAGTAACGATTTTTACGCTATCAAAATACTCTATTTTAAAATTATCAGAATAATTTATAACCAACTTATCTTTAAATATAGAAGTGCCGGACCTATTAGCTGTTTCGTTTCTATCATTTTGATTTGTACATGAAATCAAAAGCGATAATAATATGAGTAAAAAGAATTTGTTCATTTAATAAAGAATTATTTTAATAATATAGAGAATGGAAATATAAACCTATCCTATGGGTAAGACAAATTGAAAATAAAAAAAGCGGTATGGCGTATTATTCCATACCACTAAATAAAAGAAAGTTCTCCACGAATGACTACAAAAATTATTTTACTAAAACCATCTTAATCGATTTATTTATACCTTGTATGTTCATCTTGCAAAAGTAGATCCCTGAGCTTACATTTTTTCCTGAATCATCTTTTCCATTCCACTTAATTTCAAACCTACCAGTGGATTTTGATTCATCAACTAAAACTCTAACCAATTTTCCAAGAGAATCATAAACTTTTAAAGAAACAATTCCCGGATTCGAAACACTATATTTAATATTAGTTTCAGGATTAAATGGGTTAGGGTAATTCTGTTCTAATGAATATTCGATCGGGATTTGCGCTTCTTCTTCCACCGAATTTGTTTTTAGTGTGCCATAAATTTCAATTTCTCGAATTTCTAAACCTTTAGAAGGATCATTTCTATTAACAGCGAGAACACGAACGATATTAGAGTAACCGGATAAACTCGTAATATCATCAGTATCGCCATCACCTTTATTACTAGACGAATATATCCTGGAAGTAGCTCCGTTAGATTTTAGGATTTCGATATGATAATCAGAAGAATAATTGCCACCCCAATAGATAACAATTCTATTGATATTAATTTTTCTCCCGAGATCAATATAAATCCATTGAGTAGAGGCATTGCCACTCTGCCATAAGGTATTTAAATCACCATCATTTACAAAAGATGCTTTAGAAGTATCGTAAACACTTAATGCTTTTGTTGGATAATTTATAGCTCTATTAATTAAGGAAGCATCTACCACTTCAATAGTTAATGATTTCTCTTCACTCGATACTCCGGTTGCCGAAAGAATGTATGTCGTAGTTTGCAGTGGAGTTACAATCTTACTTCCTTTAGCTTCTACTGATTCTCCATTGATTTTAGCTTCTGAACCGTTAGTAGTTTCCCAAGTTAATGTTACTTCTTCCCCGGCGCCTAATTCGGTTTTTAAAGGATCAGCTGCAAAGGCAGTAATTTTTCCCGGAGCCATATATTTAACCTCAATAGTAGAAGTATCAGGTGCGTCTCCTTCCGTTATCAAAATATATTGCTCTTCATTACCGGGAGCTACGACCATTGAGTCTGTTGAATTTACAGATTGATTATTAATTTTTACTTTTGTACCGCTTGTAGTTTCCCAATAAAGTTTTACTTGTTCCCCTTGCTCATAAAAATTAGGGACTGCATAAAAACTTCTGATTATCCCTGTCGCGCTATTAATAATTGCATCATAAGCGGTTTGAGCTAAGATTGTATTACCTGCATTAGAAGGGTGGATTCCATCATAAAAAAGATCCGAATGTGGAAGCATTGCATTATAAAAATCAATTAAGTAAGAACCTGATGCTTCCCGAACAGAATCAGCAGCAGGAATAACTTTCTCGACTAATACAGATTGAGTGATGCCAAACCCATCGATCTGAATTGGGCAGGGACTAGATACGAATATTTGAGGATTCTTCCCATTTGCTCTAAATTCGCCTATCATATCCATATAATCATCATAATATTCATCTAAGTAAATTCTATTCTGTGGCTTTGTATCATTAGTCCCGAGCTTAATGATAACGATATCAGGATTGAAGTTTTTTGCATTTCTATATGTGGGTTCATTCCAGTATGGAAAATCACCCTTTTTTAACAAAGTCGTGCCGGAGACTCCGAAATTTGAAACAATATAATGATTGCCTAGCATCGTTTGAAGTTGATTCGGATATGACAGAGCACCACCGCCGATAGTAATACTATTTCCAATACACGCTATTTTAATCTGTTTCAATTGAGCCATCGAACTAGTAAAGGATATAAGTAGAAAAACAAATGTAATAATTGTAAATTTTTGTTTCATAGTTTTGCCTGATCAGAATTTTTTCAATAAAATGCAAAAATTAAGCCAATGAATATTCTTTGAAAATAATTAATATTCGGGGGCTAATGAGTTAAGACGTTTATTAGATTAATAAAGAGTTTACATTTTAATAAAAACACACGTGCTTCGCCTCATAATTCTATTCGATATAAATTCTCGGCACTCGAGTATTAATATTTGTTAGAATTTCATAAGGAATAGTACCTGCCCAATTTGCCAAATCTTCAACTTTAATTTCAACATTATCCGATTTACCAATCAATATAACTTCATCACCATTAAACGCACTATCCTGCTCAATATTTATAACTATTTGGTCCATCGAGATAGAACCAATCACCGGATATAGTTTATCTCGGATTATTACTTCGGCAGAACTACTCATGCTTCTAAGATATCCATCACCATATCCAACCGGAATAGTAACGGCTCGAACATTATGATCACTCTGCCATTTTGAGCCATAACCTACCGGATGATTTGGTTTGATTACCTTAAAATAAACGACTAATGATTTCCATTGAAGCACAGGGAGGACTTCAAGAGTTGGGTATGTTTCTGTTGATGGATAAATTCCATAAAGCATTATACCGGGACGCACCATATCAAAATTTGCTTCGGGCATCTGACAAATTGCACCCGAATTAGATATATGTCTGATCGGCAGTTCAATCGAATGCCTATCATAAAATCGCAGAACTTCGTTAAATCGGTCTAATTGTAATCGAGTGTAACTTAAATCTCTATTTTCAGAATTTGCGAGATGTGTGTAAATTCCTTCTACAATAATACTTTTATACTTGAGAGATTCTTCTAAAAGTTTATCGGCACTATAATAATGAACGCCAATGCGCTCCATACCAGTATCTATTTTTAAATGAACTTTTGCTTTCTTTTTAAGTTTATCGGATATTTCATCGATTTGCTGTAATTTTTCAATCGAGGAGGCTGTCATTGCAAGATCATATTTTATAAAAACCGGGATTTGATTTCCCCAGATACCACCAAGTACCAATATAGGAATTGTAACTCCCGATTCACGCAAGAGAATACCCTCTTCGAGTACAGCAACGCCAATATAATCAGCTTTCAGCTCTTCCATTAATTGCCCGACTCTTACAAGCCCATGACCATAAGCATTAGCTTTTAAAATTGGCATTACTTTAGAAGGAAAAACGTGCGACTTAATTTTAAGATAATTTTCCTTTAAGATTCTTAAATCGATTAGAAGCTGTGTAGGACGGACAATATCATCCACAGCCATTACCGGATAGTTAACTAAGTTATTCATTACACCTTATTATTAGTGAGACTAAAATAAGGTTTTTGTACAACTCAAAAAAGGGAACAGTTTATTTAATTAAGAGAAGCTTAAGTTTTGATATACTGCTTTTATTTGATAGAATGCAAAAATATATCCCTGATGAGACTATAT
Organism: Melioribacteraceae bacterium; assembly: GCA_023230485.1. Lineage (GTDB taxonomy): Bacteria > Bacteroidota > Ignavibacteria > Ignavibacteriales > Melioribacteraceae > BRH-c32. The sequence continues at coordinate 23,372 of JALNXG010000005.1, read as the reverse complement.
TTCCATTCTCATTTTTCCCTTCCCAACGAGTTACATAATTGCCAATTGGTTTTTCTTCATTCACTAATTCTTTAATCTTTTCGCCGAGCAAATTATAAATCTCTATTTTAACTACGCCAGGCGATGAAACGAGATAATTAATTACTGTCGATGGATTAAATGGATTGGGATAGTTTGAAACTAATTTTGTTTCTGTGGGTATTTGTTCTTTTTTTTCTTTTACTGATACTGGAATATCGATTAATTTCTTAATTTCTGAAGGCAATAGAATATTATCATAAATTCTTACTTCATCAATATTACCCTTGAAATTATAATTTACATTACCAGGGAGCATTTGAGAAATCATCAAGTCTTGACTTGATGTTAGAAGTTTCCCGCTCCACTGAGTAAATCCATTTAAGTCACCATTAATCCAGATTTCTAAATCAGTTCCATTATAAGAAGCAACACAATGATATAGGGAATTGGATTTAAGTGAAAGTTCACTATCTAAATCTATAATTCCATTATTTACTGAATTATTAGTCTTAATTGTCCATCTAAGTTTTTTAGCTGAAATAGATATTTTATATCGATTATCATAACTTCCATGTGAAATTATATAAGTTTCTTTATCAGTTAATGATTCCGTTTTAATCCAAAAGCTTATTGAAATTCCATTTTGAAAATTGAGAGCTGAATTATTCTTAATTTGTACATTATCATTGACTCCATCAAAATTCAGGGCACTCTTAGATTGATTTAATCGATCATTAACAAAAAGAGCACCGTTATTAATTCCATTATTTCCATTCCCACTTTCATCGAGTACATTTGAATTAAATGGATAATAAGCTATTAAATTTGGAGTACTATATTTTTGAAAATCACGAACAAGAACTTTGATACTATCAATTACATCTCCTCCATTCCCATCATCAACTGAGCAAGTTAGAAAGTAAACTCCTTCAGTAAGTGGCGCAACCCAATATGTTGTATCAGAAATTATTTCAAACGTACCGAACTTACTGCTCCAATTAATTGTTATATTATCTTCTTCAGGATCAGATGCTTTACAAATTAGTTTTGATTTTTCACCGAGATTAAGTTTCCTTGACTCTGCCTTTAAGAGATTAATTTGCGGAGCATTATTAATTGATTCAACTACATTTATTTTTATTTCAGAAGTATCGGATTGTGAACTATCATCCGTTATAATTAATTTTATTATTGCTTCTCCGAGTTCACTCGGGGTAAATTCAATTTCAGGACCGCTTCCGGTAATATTTCCTTTTGTTACCGACCAAGAAAAATTAATCGTAGAATTTTCTCTATCGTAAACCGTACAGTAAATATTTGTTTTCTTTCCTAACTTGATCGTAGATTCAGGGGCGGAGAGTGATTTAATTCTTGGCGGCAAATTTACTTCCAAGCCCAAATCATAATCAATAACAAGACCATTTACGAAGAGTTTATTATTTTTTGTTTCTTTTATACCATCGGAAGGGATACAAATAATAGTAGATGAGCTAAGAGGATTTACAGATATTTGAAAATCGTTAGAAATGTTATTAGCTATAAAATTATTTCCCCTCAAATTATATAAATCATAAGTGCCGGAAGGGATTTTAATTGTTACATCTTTCGCTTCTGAATAAGAATTATAAACTAAGTATGAAGGAAAATTATTTTTTTTATAAAAATCAGTAGCATTTAAATCCAATTGCAAAATCATTGGGATATCTGTCGTATCAACAATTGCCGCAAGATAACCGACAGATGAAGAACTGTATAAGGAAAGATTGGTACTTGCCCAGCCACCTTTTTTAGCATCACCCGTGGCCGTAGCCCAGCCGGTATTACCTTTAAGCAAAGCTTCATAAGCTATATATGATTTAGGATCATATTCTTTTGCCCATATTCTACTATCCTGCCTTAGGTCATCAACATAATCAGAATAAAATAATCGTGAAGCATTTGCAAGATTTAAAATCCACTTTCCAATTACATTAGCGAATCTTTCGTCATACTTGACTAATGGAACTAATGCCCCTGCTTGTTGAAACCCGTTCATAGAAAACGCATACTGTCGATCAGAATCTTCACCTATCAAGCCACTTACATCTTGAGCTTGCCATTTACCGACTATCACATTCCAACTTCTTAATTGAGTTAAGTCAAAACACCAATTGAGCATTTTAGGGGTATCATAAGTAGTACCGATTTCGGCATTCATTCTAGCCGCAGTAAGAACTCCGTAAGGCAATTGAATTTCATAAGCAGGATTTGAGTTTAGTGTATTTAGATATTCCATACACCATTCTGCACCAATTAAATATTTTTGATCATTTGTTTCTTGATAAGCATTATACAATATATAACCAATCGCACCGGCGGCTTCAGGTTCGGGTACATCACTATCATTCGGCATCATAGTAATTAGATTCCATGCACGGTGATTCATATTAGGAATTGTCCATGGAGTGGTACTTCCACCCATTGCATTAACTGATTCGAGCCACCTATCGGCAAGAGTTATGAATTGATTTTTATAATCAATCGTATTTGGATACAATTTATATAGCTGCTGAAAAAATACATTCGGCATAGTCTCATACCACCAATCATCTCCTGTACTTGTAGCCGGTGAATTTAGATAAACATTTTCACCCGATTTCTTATTAAAAAACTCTCGGCTCATTTTAACCCAATTATAACTGTACTGGTTACTTTTATCAATCCCGACCAAGGTTGCACCGATTAATGAGGGCAGTATATTTATTGCTTCACCTGAATTATTGTAAATTGTACCTACATAGCTATTAAGACTATAAAATTGTTCCCCCGGGTAATTGACTGCATCATTCTGAACTTTAATCAAAGGCAGATAAGTGCCGGAAGCATTTAAATTATATGCGATAGAATCGTATCCACGTGCGACGTTCTTCCAATCCCTCATAATATAAGGGGTTGGACTATTAGGCATCATTTCTATTCTATTGATAGTCAATTGCTGACTAAAATCATTTGAGAAGCTTAGTAACATCAATCCTATCAATAAAATCAACTTTGTTTTCATTTTTCTCATCTAAAATATTATTAAGTGAAGTAACTTTAATATCTGTCCCTAATATTTTTTTCTTACTATTGCTTCCTATAATATTCATTTCTCCAGGCAAAAGGATAAATCCCCTTTCAGAGAAAATTGAATTACCTGCACTGATATCGACAAAAAACTGTAAAGTCTTTGAATGAACATGAAAACTATTAAAACCTATCTCATAAATTTTTATCTCTGCTTTTGGTAGATTAAAATATTTCCATTCTTTCTCAATATAATAATTCCAGTGCAATACTTCCCTTCTTTTATATAACGTTGTAAGCAATATATCATCAGCAGTAAAATATTTTTTGATAGCAGGAATCCATAACTTAATTTGAGACTGTTTCTCAATAGTACCATTGCCTATAATCATTTTTTTAAAATAGGTTTCCTCAGAAGCATAAATATAAATCGTGTAGTTATATATTACGGCTTTAGTAGAATGGTTGCTGATTTCCATATAATACTTATCATTTTCTTTAATTATTCGATGTGCCACATCAGCGAAAGCTTCTTTTACAAAATGGTAAGCCATTTTTGGAAGCTGTTCACTATCGATAAGCGACCAACTTGTGACGGGGTTAGTATCATTAATCTGCCAAATAATTGAACCTTCTGTTGTTTGATTAAACCTCCAATGTTCAAGACAAGTTTTAAGTGCAAGTCCCTGATTTAATTGGCTTAGGTAATTAAATTTTTCCCAATCAGTTTTTAGCGGAAAGTGAGCAGAAATAAATCGGATTACTCTTTCGTTACCATCAGTTTGCTTATTATGAAATTCAAAGAGCCTACTATGAATTTTTCTATCTGTTTTCGGAATATATTTATTCAAAGTGGTTTCGTTAGCAGTACCTTGGAATCCAAATTCCGTTACGAATAAACTATTATCTTCGATAATTTTTGTATAGTCAGTCCAACTGCTCCATACATCCCATTGATGTCTATTACCACTTGTTTGCGAATTGGGGTCTGTATCAAAACCGAATGGAGATGATTCCCAATAAGCTCTATTAGGGTCTTCTTTCTTCAATATATCAGGGATTAATTGGCTGTAAATTTTATATCCAGGCATATTGATATAATCTGAATGCTGCTCTTTTGTCCAGTTCCATTCATTTTCATTATTACCGCACCATATAGCTATTGAAGGATGGAATTGAATTCTATTTACATTATAGAAAACTTCATCGCTAACATTTTGTATAAAATCTTTTGTTTCGGGATAAGCGCCGCAAGCGAACATAAAATCCTGCCAAACTAATAAACCAAGCTCATCGCATAATTCATAAAAGATATCCTTCTCATAAATTCCGCCTCCCCAAACTCTTACGATATTCATATTACCGGCAACTGCATAGGTAAGAAGATTACGGTACTTTTCATCTGCTACACGCTCAAGAAAAGCATCTCCGGGTATCCAATTAACTCCTTTCGAGAATATTTTTACACCGTTTAATAGGAAATAAAATACTTCTTTTTTATCTTGCTTAAGTTTTAATTCGATAGTTCTGATACCTATTTTTTTACTAATTGTATTTATTGTTACGTCATCTTTATCTAATAATGAAATTTCTAGATCATATAAATTTGGTTCTCCATATCCATTACACCACCAAAGTCTTGGCTTCTCGATTGTAACAACTAATTCATTTTTTACTTTACATTTGTCTAACGAGTATTCCAACAGATCACTTTTACTTTGTAGTTTAATTTTTGCAGAATTATTCTTGTTTGCTTTGTTCTTAATTGAAAAAGAGATTTTTATTTTTGCTAAAGATTCTGTTGCTTCGATGGTGTCGAATTTAATAGACTCAATCTCAGGGAAATTATTTTTTGCGATATACACATTCTTCCAGATACCTGAGGTTGCAAAGATAGGACCCCAATCCCAACCAAATGAATATTGGGCTTTTCTTATATATGCTCGATAAGAATTTAATGCGACCGGAAGTTTGCCATATTTTTTTTCTTCCGCTAAAGCATATTTTGTAGGCGATTTCAAAACAACTCTTAATTTGTTTCCCTTCTCCTTTAATATTTTTGAGATAGAAAATTCATAACGAAGAAACATGTTTTTTGTTGTACCGAGAAGAGTTTTATTCAGATATATTTCTGAGATAGTATCAACTCCTTCAAAAACAATTGCTTCATTACCATTAATCTGTTCATTATAGTCAAATTCATTTTCATAAGTCCAATCAAGTTCAGAAATCCATTGCAATTTTAATTCATTATCAGCATAAAATGGTTCATCAATTAAGTGATGCTTTAATAAATCAGTGTGAATTGTCCCTGGAATTTTTGCAGGTAATTTTTTGCTTTTAATAGAAGAATAATCTTTAATATAATTTTTGCATTTGGGGTTTAATATAAAACTCCAACCTTTGTTTAATGATATTTTTTCCATAGCTACTCTTTAATTCTAATTTGTGATTGAATACTTGAGTGAGAAAAATAAACCATATATTCACCATTTATTAATTCCGGTTCAACTTTATTATTATCAATAAATATCGCTTCCGGTTTTTTAGGAGAATAGAAACGAATAAAACTGTTATGCCCTTTAAACGCACTTAAAGTAAAAATAATTTCTTTTCCTTCATCAATCTTCTCTAACCTAGAATTACATTCCAAAATTGTGAACTCTTTATAATTGCCGCAAGATATATCTACATTCTTTACTTTAATATTCTTTGGAACAACAAGTGAATTAAACTTCTTTCCATCAATTATTATATTAAATTTTTCAGAACGTTTAATGGTTACATTCGCTAATTCTGAATTGATATTTAAATCAAATGAAATTTTTGATGAATTGACAGGTATGTATGGAGAGAATGTAATATTCCAATCACTATTATCTATTCCGAGAATATGATAGAGAGAATAGAGATACCAACCGCCTGCCCACATAAATTGAGGTTTATCGATTGTGCCATATACAGAAGGATTTTCTTTATTACTATTTCTTACTTCATACATTGACGGTTGTCCATTCGGTCCTTCCATAATTCCATCAATGGTCATCGTATTTTTAATAAAATTAATTGCTTCTTCTTTTTCATTATTACGTGCAAGAGCCAAAGCATACCAGACATTTAAATGAGGCCAGATTCCTCCATTCATATATTGATATTTTGGACCCGATTCATTATTTGCTAAATGCCATTCATCTTGTAGATTATCAAAATCCATTGGATAAACTGTATATACGCCAATCTTATTGTCAACTAATTTACTTTTTGCAGTTGTAATTAATTTAGGAAGTTTATCTTTATCTATAACATTAAAATGAGCCGCAAGAAGAGAACCTGCGTAAAAATGTTTATCAAGTAAAGTCGGTTCAATATTATTCATCAGATAATTGTAATCTTTATTCCAAAGAACTGAATTAAGACTAACTTCCATTCTACTCGCAATATTTTCCAACTCTGTAAGTTCAGAATTATTCTCTCTAAAATTAGAAGCAAGATATAAATATGAGCGAATAGCCTTTATTGATAGAAGCGTCATATAACTTCTTTGACCGTAACGCCTGCCAATATCCCACCAATCAGGTCTATAAGACCACATCAAGTCATCATCACCTTTTGTCTTTAATGCTTGCATCATTGATTTTTTAGCATACGGCATTAGTTTTTTTATGAACAGAGAATCGTTTGTATATTTTAAATATTCGGAGACAGTAATTATAAACCAGAAATTATTCCAGTTATCATGATTAGCATATTCAGTTACGAATGCAGAATCCTTCCAATAATATGCATGTGGTATAATCAAGCTATCATCAGAATGCTTCATTATGAAATTCAGATCATTCTTTACACGCTCTTTATCGAATTTAACCGCGGCTAAATCAGTCAAAAGTACATCATGAGTAAAATAAAAATTATATTCTGCGGGGCACGGCATCGGTTCGATATCGCCATCAATATAATGTTTATTTGTTTCTAATATTGCCTTAGCCCAAAGAACCGATCTATCAAGTTTTTCATCACCCGTTGTAAAAGTAGATGCTGAACTAATTTTTGATATAATATTTTGCTCGAATGATTTAATCTGATCTAGATAATTTTGTTCAAGATCATTTGCAATATTGATTAATTCATCTTTTTTACAAGAGCCAATTATTTGCACAATAGATAGGGAATCGCCGGGAGCTACTTCTTTTACAAAATTTTGTGATAACCAATCTTGATTTAATTTAGCATTAGTAGGTTTTTCTTCTGGGTATAAAATATATAACGCCGCTTTTCCTGTTTCATTTGATAAATGCTCTGCAACGAATAATTTATTTTCTTTCGATTCGAATTTAAAATCATTTTTATAAGCGAATGTATGAGATGTTTTTAATGAGAAGTTATTTTCTAAGTTATATTTTACATTCTGAGATTTACCGCTCTTATTAATTATTGTGTAAGTAATAATAGCAGAACGAGTTTTATCTGTATAATGATATGTTATTTTAACTGTCCTATTACTATACTCCTTCTTAAAATCGACAGAGAATGGGGTAAGCTTGAAAGGAAATAACTCATTTGTTAAATCGATCTTTTCATCATCAAATTCTAGTATTCCTTTAATAACAAAAGACGTATCCCTATACCAATAATCTGTGCTTACATCAATACTATTTGCTAAAGGGTAATAAAAACTTATTCTTTGAGGGAATGGTCTGCTTTTATGAAACTCTACCCCTATAAAATTACTGCCAACTTCTATTTTCGCATTTTTATTAAATGTAATCGGAGTGAGATTATTTTGAGAATAAAGAATAATTGGAAGAAATAAAAAAATTAAATAATACCTTTTCATTTTTATTCACACTTTTCTAATAATTCATTTATATCAAAAATGGCAAAACTGCTCGCGAAATCAGACATTGCATAGGGTATTATTAAATCATTTCCGTTAAGAGCCGACCCGCAGGAATAAACAACATTTGGGACGTACCCATTCCGTTCATTTTCATCAGGTTCTAATATCGGCTCTTTTGATCTCCCGATTACTTTTGAAGGATTGTCTTTATCTAGTAAGAATACACCGATAGTGTATCTACGCGCTGCTCCGACACCATGACTTAAACATAACCATCCTTTTTCTGTTTCAATGGGTGAACCGCAATTGCCAATCTGAAAAAATTCCCACGGATATTTCGGCTCCATTAATAACTCTTTCGAGTCCCAGTTATCAATCTTATCGGAATACATTATAAAATTATTTTCATTATCCTGACGTGAAAGCATTACATATTTTCCATTCACCTTTCGAGGAAAAAGTGCCATACCTTTATTCTTAATCTCATTTCCTGTCATTTTTTTTACTGTAAAGTTTAGGAAATCTCTTGTGTATAATAGTTGCGTTGTGATGTTATGTCCATCATAGGCTGTATAAGTAGCATAGTAATTATGCCGTCCATTTTCTTCAAACAATACAAAGCGGGCATCTTCAATTCCATTTGATTCAGCAGGCATTTGAGGGAACATAACTCGTTCGGATAATTTTGTTTGATTATCAAATTGTGCGTCATATTGTATATCAGTAGAAGATTTAATTTCTGGTATTTCACAAAAAACGGATTCTTCATCTAAAATTATTTTCGATTCCGAATTAATAATTCCTGTTTTGAATACTAGTGAAGAGATATGACCTTCACCTGTGGCACGTATACTTATGATAAATCGTTTTTCGCCATTTTTTAACCCTGACTGATTCGGATGCCAAATCATTGATGGATTGAATAAAGCTGCACATTCTAAAGTATATTCCGAAACAAAATATGAACCAATTAATTTTTGCCTAACCAAGGATAATTCATTTTCTTTCGGCATGTAATCACTAAGCTCATTAAATCTTTTTACAAATTTTTGTTCTGTATTTCTATGTCTTGAAACATACAATTCTTTAATAGATTCATATTCATTAATTACTTGTTCTTCCGATAAAGTAAATACACGATCAATGATTTTATAAATTCTTTCTTTGTCCCCGGGTTCGAATGGTTTCAAAATTGATTTTGTCATGTCAGGTTTTAATACAATACCTGTCTTTCTAATTCCCATAAACATCTCCATAATTTTTTATCAAATCGTGTAACGCTTTATTTGCAATCTCATCATTTTCAATTGCGTGAATAGCAAGCAATGCTTCGATAGTAGATTCAGCACCTGAATTTTTATTAACTTCATTAATGCCAGATATTCCATCATAGCCCATTCCTGTTTCAGGAAAATACATTTGAGCTTTGGCAGAGTTATTGCAGAAAAACCAAGTTGCAATTGCTGCCGCCAAGTGGGAATATTTTTTATCATCTGTTATTTTCGCAGCTTCTAAAGTACCCATCACCATAGAATTAATTCCATAAGCGATTTGTGAATATTGCTTTTCATCTTTTAATAATATTTCTCCATTATTTTTCATTATCGAAAATTCGTTTAAGAATCCGCGCTTTAATAAAAACGGATAAAAATTATCGATCTCTTTAAGTGCTGAATCAAGGTATTTTTTATTCTTGGTAATTTCATAGGCTTTTAATAAAGAAAAAGATTGTGTGTTACCCCAAGCATGCCATTGATTTTCCCAACTCATGAATGCATAATATGGAAAAGTTTTTTCATCACCTTCCTGCATTAATACAATCCCTTCGGCGAAATCATTTATAACTCTCAATGCAAATTCGTCAGGAACAATACTGTAATATTCTGAAAGTGCTGTAATTATTAGAGCGGATTGATCTGCGGCAAATTTATGAGGCAGCCATGTAGGTCTTTTAAAGCCATTTAAATCAGTAGTCTCTTTCTCATACTTAAATTCTTTCTTCATTGCAATAATAGTTTTCGTAATAGAAGATAGTATTCTTTCGGAGAAGAGTTTATCAATCTCCTTGAAATAAGGATAACCTTCAATCAGCGAAACTAAAGCTCTCCAAGTCCACCAATTAGCTTCGGCTACACTATTTTGGTGTGTTTTATTAATCTCATTATCATCCCATACAAAATTATAAAACCACCCGGTTTCATTTTGCATATGAAGAATGAACTCAATCTGTTTTTTAGCTCTTTCAAGATCGCCGGTTCTTAAATAATAAAGCGTAGCACGTGCTACATCATCAACACATGCAACTCCTTCATCATCATCCCCTGTCCATTTATATTCAGGGTAATCGCAATAGATATGTGTAATCCCCATCTCTTTACCATCGACTTTAATCTCTTCATAAAGATGATTTAAGTGATCCGGATTAGATAATTTTGTTTGTGCTTTACATTGCACAAATAAAAAGAGTAAAGGAATTAGTAAAAAAAATCTTTTATTAACATGGTTCATAGTTCCCCCAATATTATTTGCAGAGAGAGATTAAGTAATCAATAGAAGTTTCGGCTACACAAATATTCTGGTCTGCACCGGAATAATAAATTTTCAATTTTCCATTTGGCTCAGGTATCCATCCACATGCGAATACTACATTCGGCACGTCTCCTATTCTTTCGTAATCGAGATCAGGAATTAGAAATGGTTCTGTAGTTCTTCCTTTAACTATCCATGGTTTTTCAAGATCGAGAAGAACAGCACCAATTTTATAAAGAGTAGAAATTCCAAATCCACGTACACCATGATAAAGCATTAGCCAGCCATCTTTGGTTTTTATTGGTGTGCTCGATGAACCGATTTTATCATTTTCCCAAGTCCCTGCAATTGGTTCCATTAAGAATTTATATCCTCCCCAATGAATAAGATCCGGACTTTTACTAATCCATATATCATTACGTTTTTCTGCCGAAGGACGATCAATTTTCCAAAAGAATCCATCTATTTTTTCGGGAAATAAAGTACAGTCTTTATTCGATGGTTCAGAAATTGGTCCATGTATTTTATAATTTTCAAAATCTTTTGTTTCAGCAAGAATTACCACAGGCATATATTTAGAATATCCTGTATATGTCAAATAATAGGTATTCCCATTTTTTGTTATACGAGCATCTTCAATTCCCCAATTAACATATTCATAGTAATCTTTATGATCTTCAGGGGTTAGAGTTGGTTTAACATCAAACTTAAAATTATATCCATCATTACTTGTTGCCTTTAATAATGCTGATCTGCCATTAGGCATTTCAATTCTGCACATTAATAAATATTCATTGTTATGCATTACCGCACCCGGATTAAATATACTATTAATCCTAAAACTAACGTGATCCTTTGTAATTATAGGATTCTGAGAGTATTTAATAATTTCCATCTATATCACCTTTATATTATTATTCTTTTAAACCTGTGGAAGCCATACTTTGAATGAAGTATTTTTGAAAAAATAGATATGCAATAATAATTGGAAGTGCGAGAATAGTAGCGGCAGCCAATTTAACACCAAGCTGTGATTCTGCTCTTCCACCCACTGCAAAAAGGGTTACTAATTGCGGCATAGTCATCATTGATTCATCACGTATTACAATCAATGCCCAAAGAACTTCATTCCATGAAGCCATGAAAGTTAGTATTCCGACTGTGATTATTGCAGGAATAGAATTAGGCCACAAAATTCTAAATATTATCCTCATTTCACCACAGCCATCAATTCGAGCCGCATCTATCAAATCTTGTGGAATCGACTTAAAATATTGCCTAAACATTATTATTGATAAAGCATTCATTAAGTAAGGTACTATTAAACCAAAATATGAATCGACCCACCCGAACTTTACAATTAATATATATTGTGGAATTAATGTAATTTGAAATGGGAGAGTCATTGTAAAAATTATTAAATAGAATATCGCATCGCGACCCCAAAATTCAAGTCTAGAAAGTGCATATCCGACCATTGAACCAAACACCAAAACACCAATTGTAATTGAAGAAGAAACAATCATACTATTCAGAAATGCTCTGGCAATTGGTATCTTTTCAAACATCAACTTATAGCTATTAAAATTAAGATGCGATGGGAATAAAATTAAATTTCCAATCTCATTTTCAGGTGCAATTGATGCACTTATCATCCAAATAAATGGATAAAGAAAAGTAATAGCTCCGACAAAAAGGAAGATATAATAAAATATTCGTTTCATATCATCTATCCTTTTCAACTAATCGTTTTTGAATTACTACTACTGCAAGAATTATCATTGCGAAAAAGAATCCTAGAGTAGCCGCATAACCCATGTGGTAATAGAAAAATCCTTGCTTATAAATATATAATACAGCCGAGATAGTGCTATTAAGCGGTCCTCCTCCTGTCATTACGTAAGGTTCAATGAACAAAGAGAAACCACCAATTGTAGAAAGAACAACAACCATAAAAATAGTAGGATTAATTACTGGCAAAGTAATTTTAAAGAATTTCTGAAAATGCGTTGCGCCTTCTAAATCGGCGGCTTCATAGTACTGTGGAGGCACAGTCTGAAGTCCCACTAAAAATAATATTACATATAGCCCAACATTTTTCCAAGTCGCCATCACAGCTATTGCAGGCATTGCAATGTTTGGATCAGTCAGCCAGCCAATTTTTCCAAGCCCCACTTTTACTAATAAACGATTAAATAATCCGGTATCGAAACCGTATAGCTGCTGCCACAAAATTGTTACAACGACACCGGATACTATTACAGGAAGGAAAAATGCTGCTCTAAAAAATCCTCTGAATTTTATTTTTTGATTTAATAATTCCGCTAAGAATAATGCAATTACTATTTGTAAAGGGATATGAATAACAAGAAATATTACCGTATTAAGTAATGACTTCCAGAAAGTGGCATCACTAAATAATCTTTTGTAATTCGCAAGTCCAACAAATTCCATCGGAGCGATAATATTCCAATTATTGAAAGTAAGATAAATTGAGAACCCCACCGGGAATGCGACAAAGATCGCAAAATGGATCAGATATGGAGAAACCAAAAAATATGGAAGATATTTTTTTTTCATTTTACCTTATTTAATAAATAATAGATTTACTGCCTTTTCGGCATCATCTAAAGCTTGCTTAGGTGTCTTTACACCATAAATAACGCATGCTTCATATTCTTGAGAGATTAGGTCAAACACTTCTTTTAGAACAGGTGATTGGTCAGTTCCTCTTACATATTTTGCCTGCGCCGCAAATGTTTTCATCTTAGGATTTTTTTCAAAATAGCTTTCATATTTTTTATTAATATCTATATCTTTCCTTCTTGGAAGCTGTCCTGTAATCTCTAAAAACTTTAAATCACTTTGTTCACTAAGAGCATATTTTATAAATTTAAAGGCAAGAGACGGATTAGAACAGGTATTAAATATTACAATATTCTTTGGATCGCCATAAGTATAAGATGGTTCATCAAAATCATCCGGCACGGGCATAGGATAGAAATCGTATTCAAAACCCTTTGGTTTGAATTTCTCAGCATGCGCAATTTCCCAAGGACCTGTAAATCGCGAAGCAATGGCACCCGAAAGGAATGCATCCTGACGAGCCGATATCCTTTCTTTAGGAAAATATTTTTGTTTATAAACTTCTCTTAAAAATGTAAAAACTTTTAATGCGGCATCATTATTAAATACAGCTTTATTTTTTTCTACTAATGGCGCACCTCCAGAAGCAGCAAGATAAAGCGGATAAAAATCAAAAAAACGCTGCCACCATGTAACAGTAACCTCAGCATAGCCAATCCATCTATCAACATAACCATCACCATCAGAATCTTTTTGTATTTTCTTACCAGCTTCTAAAAATTCCGAATAAGTGCGAGGTGCTTTATCGAATCCGACTTCTTCAAACATTTTTTTATTATATAACTGGATGATTGGATTTATCTTCCAAGGAATTTGATAGATGTGTCCATCCAATGAAGTTACTTCTTTGATTGTTGCACTATCGCATCTTTCATTCAGAAAATCCATAAAGCCGTTTAAAGTATCTAATGGAATCAATACACCTGCTTGTGCATACGCTTCCACATCCCCTTCCCACATATTTGAATAAATGTCAGGAGTAGTTTCACCTACAACGGCGGCTAATATTACCTCTTCGCTTGATTGCCCTTCGGGTACAGGTTGAAATAGAACTTTATTATCGGGATATTTATCGTTCCAATCTTTTACAATCTTTGCTGCAAATTCCATCTCTTGAGTATTGTTCGCCGACCAATAAATCATATCTACTTTTCTTGATGATTTTTCTGAATCACAAGAGACAATAAATAAAAGAATGATTGGTATTAATAATTTCATTTTCATAACCATCCCGCCCAATAGATGTCTAATACCGGATAAGGAGTTCTTGGAATTAATCCGCCTCTTTTTACAAAATAGAAATCGATTGCATTGGGATTGTTCTCTTCGCTTACTTCAATTGAATCTAATATAGTCTTATTGATCTTTAACTGATATTTCTTTTTTAATTCTACTAATTTTTTTAAAATTTTTTTATTTAATTCCGTCTCTGTTTCGCTATTATTTATTTCTTTCTTATTAAGTGTGATAGAATTTAATAATTCATTTTTTACTGTCGCATACATAATCTTATCATTCCATAATTTCATCTGTGTGATAACATCTATATTAGTATTATATCCTTTTTTCTTAGCTTCAGAGGAAAGAAGTTCATCTCGAAGCATCTGCCAAACAAGACTTTCTAATGATCGAGAAAAATTTTCAAAACTGTCATCTTTCATTTTAATATACTGACTTCGTACTTGAAACCAATTAAAGAAATCGGAGAGTGATACAGAGCCATTCTTTATCTCTATCAATTCAATTTTAGAATATGATTTTATTCCGAGACTATCATAGTAATTAAATGCATCTTTCAATATAGAATCGAGTTTCCAACCTGAATAGTTCTCCTTTGAAATATAACTTTGTGCAAGATATGAACGGAGAATTTGAAAAGCCTTCCGCTTAATAATAGGATTTATGTTTCTCATTAAACTATCAATATATATGGAAGATAATTTTTCACTCTTTCTTAATTTTATAGCATTTTTTGCTTCCTCACGAACTTTTATTTCTTCACCTTCAGAAACCGTTAATCGATAATCGAAATTTAAGAGCCGGACGATATAGAATCCATCGTTAGTTTTTATAGGCAATCCATAATGCCCTGCTTCTAAGGAATCAATTACAGAAGCGAGTAAAGGATTTTTCTCTCCCAATTGAAAACGAGTGGTCCTTAGATATCTATCGTCTTTAGTAATTGAATCAACTAATTGCTTATTCCATAAAGAATCAAAACTTGCTCCCTTCTTTAATTGATTTGAGATCAATGCCATAGAAGATTGGTTATCAGAATAAATCCAATCGATCTCTATATTAATTAATTTCTGTTTAGCAACTGTATCTATTTCAGCAGAAGAAATCATTACTTTTGGAAGTATCTCATTTTTAAACATCTCCTCAGAAGCTATATCAGAAAGGAAAGCATTATAGATGTTTTTATAAGCTATGGAAGTATCGAGTTTCTTAGTATAACCATCTAAGGCAAGAAGTTTTTCATTTACTAAAAAATCAAGAAACACATTCTTGGATTTTATCTCTTTTTTAAAAAAGGATGGACCAAACTCATATCCATTAATAAATTCATCTTTTGAAATGCGGAGATTACCGATAGAAGCAACTACCGAATCAGGATTGGTTGTTGCTTCCAAAATTAGATTTATAGATAATAATATTACTAGTAAATATTTAATCATAATAATTAATTAAAAACTAAGCCCCACCGAAAAAGTATGGATATCTTTAAGTCTTCCGAAATCACGATAAGCATAATCAAAACGAACGTATGAACTTGATAAGAACAATTTAGAGTTTGCTCCGATACCGAATGAAAGACCTCCTTCGGATTCTTTCATGAAAGCATTGTTAAAACCACCTCTTAAGAAAATCGACTCCATAAATGAAGCTTCAATACCAAAATTCATGCTCTCATATTGATTATTCGGATGTATTGCGTCCATAGCAATCGTAACACGATAATCATTAGTCTTTATTGCATTAGTGGAAATGCCAATTTGGAATGTTAAAGGTAAATCCCAAGAATCCATTTCGATATTGGAAGGAATCTGGTCATTCGTTCCCATTTTGGTATCATCAACACTTATAAAATAACGAGTATTTCTTCCGGATAATTGCATTGGAGTACCAAAATTAAATATTGATGCCCCTATAACCATACCTCCGAAAAGGTCAGTCTGGAATTTAGTTCCGGCATCGATTGCAAAAGCCGAAGCACTCATATTCCAAATTGATTGTTGAATATATTTACCTGTAAATCCAATTGAAAAACGATCACTTAAATTTCGAGAATATGAAATACCGATAGCAATATCATTCGCACTAAAATACTCCCCTGTACCATCAGGCTTTTCTACTGTTCTTACTTTCATATCATCCATCGAAAGCGAAGTAAAACTAAAACCGAAATTGCCAAGATCACCAAGCGGAATTACAATACCCGCATAGTCGAAATTAGTTTCTCCAATCCAATCGGTATGAGTAAGGATTGCCTCGTAATTCTTAATTGAGGCAGTGCCGGCAGGATTCCAAAATAGAGCGGATGCATCCTTTGCCATACTCACATAAGCACCACCCATTCCGATTGCATTAGCACCGGCAGGGATCTCTAAAAATGCCGCAGAAGTCGTCCCACTCTTAGAAACACTCTGAGCATAAATTGAACTTCCCATTAAAAATAAAATTAAAACAAAATATTTTATATGCATATCAGCTCCGCGCACTATTTAATAATTGCAAATTTGTCAATCTTTTCACCCAATCCGGGTGCGTCAACATGGAATATATAAACTCCGAAAGCCAAGTCCATTCCATCTTTTGTAACGAGATTCCACTCTTGCTGTCCATTATCAACTAATGCATTATGTTCAAGTGTTTGTATATGTTTTCCACTAATCGTGTAAATTCGTATAGTACATTGACGTGGAAGATTAGTAAAATAAATTTTTCGTTCACCTCTGCCGACTTCGGTAGAAGCTTGTTCCCAAGATGCTGCTCCAACATAAGGATTGGGTACTACTGCAATTTTATCCAAATCAGAAACAGCTTTTTCTTTATCATAGTCAGGTGCATTAGCAGTGAACTCAAAATATTCTCCGTTCCTAAATGGTTTTTGAGTAACTAATTTATAAACATCGCCAACCTGCGGATGCTTCTGATTAGCTGCAGCAATTGTAGTATCATTAATCAATGTAACTGACCAGCTTACTCTCAAATCGCTAAAGTTCTTCGCCGGCTTACCTGCAGAATCGCCCATAACAATAAATATCGCATCGCCATCATTAAAGAGTGCATCATTATTTACGTCTCTAAAAATGAATTGATAATATTTATCTTCTGTAACATTTTTAACTTTTATATTCGATTGAATAGGTTTACTAAATGAAGTTGCCGGGAACGATAGATCACCTTTTCCCGCTTCTAATAATTCTATTTCAAAATCAGCAGGGTAATTAATTCTCTTGCTATTATATGCGCCAGCAAAACGAGAATCAAATCCTAAATCTACTATATAGTTACTATTTCCTTTTTCCCATTTGCTTTCATTATAATCAATGGATACAGTATTATCGTTAGTTATTGTCATCGAAATACCGTCAATAACTTTTGTAGTTAATTCAATTGATTCCAAAGTAGAGGTTGGTAAAACAGTATCCTGTTTGGTTGAATTTACTAAAACGAAGCTAGGTTTCGATTCATTATTGTAACGAGTTTTTTCTTTAAATAATAATCGATAAGTATTGTTATGTTTTATCGAATCGGGATCAAGAATTTCCAAAGAAATATTTCCGGTTCCTGGACCGCTTTTAAAGAATGCTGCTATTTGAGGAGGGATATAACCGGCAGCGGGTGCTTTAGGCGTAATTACCGCAGTATTTACATCGGTAGTAATTTTCCCGTTTATATCTTTCTTAATAATAGTTGTTGTTTCAGAAGGCGGAATGCCTTGGAATTTACCTTCAATTGATACAGAAGTAAATCCTTGATCATATGCAGCAACTGCATAGTAATATGTTTGTCCGTTTTGAACAGTTGTATCGATATATGAATGTTTAATACCGCTATCATTACCAAGATTGAAAAGAGCACCATTTACATCAATCGGATGAAGTCCCTTTAAACCATCAATTAAATCAAATTGAGCAATTGGTTTTCTGAAGGTTGCTTTTCCATAAGCATCGGTAATAGTTTTATTCTCAAGAAAATTCGGTTCGGTAGAACGATATATCCTATACCCCTCAAAGTTATATTTTTGATAGAATGAATCGAAAGTCTTTTCTGCTCGATCGTCCCAATAAAGTGTTACTTTTTTATCTCCCGCAATAGCTTTTACAAGCGGTTTTTCAGGTGGTTTAGCAAAACGATAATTTGCATTATAAATCTGCTGTACCGTCTTCTTTCTTCTAAATAGATCATCTTTATCAATTCCAAATAACAGAGACATTGAGAATCGTTCTGTACTTCCTGTTAATTCATTTTTACCAGTGGTAGTAGAATAGCTATTTCTTCCGAGCATTCCGAATAGATAACTTGAAAAATAGTTAGCAAGGTTTACACCTACTAATGATTGTCCATGAGGTTCGGGAAGACTTGAAAAAACTGTCCAGTTTTCTTCATCTCTATTTAATTCATATTTATGAACAGGATAGATTGCGAATCCAGTAAGACCTAATTGATCAGATTCATCTTTATCTAAAATTCCAAAATTAGGTTCTCCTTGATCAGGTTTTCCATTACCTTCAGAACCATCTATATCAGCTTCTGTATATCCTTCATCAAACGGTCCAAGTCCATCGATACCTACATCATCATTTAATGGTTCGCCTTTATCCCAAACTCCATTACTATTATCGTCAGAATAAGCTCTCCAATTGCCATTCTCATCAGCATCCCAATGAGGTCTCCAAGAATATCCATAAAATAATCTAAAATTTGTTGTATCTCTTCCGACTACTAATACGAATGGATCTTGATCCGGAGTTTCAATAAAGCGAGTTGCGGCATTATCTCTTCTTTCATCAGTCAAACCATCTTTATCATTATCTTTCCTGTCATTAGAAACACCCGGGCTTTCCAAGAATGCGTAACCAGCTAATCCAACCGGACTCCAGTTGCCGGGACTTCCTGTGGGAACGGTTGACCAAGCATAAGAAATATCAAGAAGATCATCATAATCGCCTGCGTTATTAGATGAATTATCATGACCTCCAATACCCCAATCAATATATTGAGCAAATAAAGTTTTCTGATAATCAGTAGTTCCCATATTGGTAATTTCGTAATACCAGAAGATTACATCTTCTGCAAGAACTTGAGACCATTGGAAACCTCTTGTTTTAACCTGCATTCCAAGACCGCCTCTCAATAAATCATCAGCATCAGGAGAGAAATTATTTTTTAGCAGATATTCTCTATCTTCATTATCATCAAAAACGAAATATGTTTCCACATCTGCATTACGAATACCTTTACCGAAGAAACCATTCCAAGAACCATTGTAATCGCTTAAACGGTCAGGCCAAGATAAGGGCCAGCTCTCTGGTACATCGCTTCTGGCAGGTATTTTTGAATATGGAGCGGCATATCCGGGTAAAGGCCACCATCCATAAGTTACACCGGTAGCTGCATCATACCGTGTAAACTCATAGTAGTTCGTTTCTAATGGATGTAGAACTCTTCCCAATGGGTCTTTAGTTTCTGCTTGAACAATCATTGCTACACCATCAATATAGGTATGATTAGTGCCTTTGGGCCATACACCGCTTCTGCTTGCTTCATTTTCCCAATCGGCAATCTGACCGAAATTGTAATAAACAGTGGCAGCAAGGTTACCATCCATAAAACCCTTACGAGTTTGGTTATGGTCACCTTTGTTTTTATCCACTCTCGCTTGCGCAAAATTGATGGACGTAAAAAGTAAAAAAACTATAACAAATAAATTTTTAATTCGCACCTTTTCCTCCCGATTAAAAACTAAAAGATGCACCGACAATAACCTGCCGCGGTGCTGAATAAAAATCAGGTCTTGTGAAATATTCTGATAATGTATTTACTCCTCGCGGAGCTTCTTGAGCACGTGTTAATTCTAATGTATAACCTGCTCTTCCTGTATCGCTAAAAATATCTAATTCATTAGCTGTATCGAATAGATTATAAACTTTCGCATAAACTGATATATCTCTTCCGAAAACTTTGAAATATTTTGTCAGATAGAGATCAACATTAAAGATACCGGGACGCGTTTCACTATTTTCTAAACCTGTTCGTTGATTCTGTACTGATGGTGTGTATGGTAATCCCGAACCAAGTCTTCCAATAGCACTTGCGATAATATCTCCCGGCGTTCCGGCAGTCAACGTGAAATTAAGTGAATGTCTTCTATCCCAATTTAACGGTACAAGTTGTTTATTTGATTCCACGGGAGGATTCGATTGAGCTTTATTAAATGCATCATTTGGATCGGATGCATTTCCTTTAGCTATCTGGAATGTATAATCAAGACTTGCACCTATACCATCACTAAATCTTTTTTCAAATGATATAGTAAATCCTTTTACTGACCCATAATCTCTATTTATAAGTTTAGAAAATTTTCTAAATTCATTCTTGATATGAATCTCTGTACCGAGTAGGTTTCTAATATCTTTATAATATGCTGTTACATTAATCCCAAAATTTTCTATTAATTCTTGTTGAAGACCGATTTCATACATAACAGTCTGCTGCGCTTCAAGATCAGCGTTTCCTATTGTATTACCAATATTCTCAGGGAAATCGCCCGTTAATGGAATTCTGAAATTTGGATTACGATACAAAAATTCAAATGCCGGAATCTGGAAAAAATGTCCGTAAGAAATATGTATTGCTCCCTTATCTGTTATTGGATAAGAGATACCGATACGAGGACTAAATTGATATTTTGCTGATGCCTTCCCCATTAATGAATCCGGAAATGGTGGAAGCAGTTCGTCTAATTGCGCAATTCTATCAGGGTATTTTAAGTAACTTCCATCCGGTTCAAAATAATCGAAACGAATTCCCGCATTAATTACTAAATAATCAAGTTCAATTTTATCTTGAAAATATGCTGCCATCTGGACAGGATTAGCATTGTAATTATTAAAATTAAATGCTCCCGGAGCAGGTATTGTTGGGATGTAGTTTGTCGAAGCATCAATTACAATTTGAAAATCTTTATATGAGAGATCGTGATACTTATATTCTGCACCGGTCTTAATTTGATGTGTATTATCTATCTGCCAAGTAAAATCGATCTTTCCCGAGTATGTAGTGGTCTTGTGATTAAAGTGCCAGTTTTCAGTACCACCTGTTAAGAATGCACTACCGCTTACATCACGCATCCTTTCCGGTTTTACATACCGTGGGTCTAAAGGATTCTCAAAAACGTACTGTTTATTTTCAGTGGAAAATGCCGATCCCATTATATCTATAAAAGCAGAATTTCCGAGTACGTAAGTATAGCTTGCGCTATATAATAAACTTGTTTGAAAATTTGAATAATTACCATCAGGATTCAATTTGAATCGATGATTATAATTTCTATACTCTTGGTCCTGATATAAAGTATTAAACACTATTCCCTTGCCACCATCTCCGACATTCAACGAGAGTTTACCTTGCAATGAAAGTCGCTTGCTATCATTCATTGCCTCATAACTATTATCCCCTGTATTACCAATATACCAATCATTTGGGCTATTGGCAGAAAAGTTTGATGAATCGGATGGATTAAACATTCTCTTTCCATAAAGAAAGCCAGAATCATAAACATATCTTCCAGATACAAAAAATGAAAGAAGTTTTTCAATTCCCGGTATTGGTCCGCTTAAGCTGCCTTGAAAATTATAAACATCCTTAGGGGAAATTTTTTCTATATTTGGATATAACCCTTTTCTATCGGTAATATAATCACCTGTATATGCAGAGAAATCTCCTTCAATAGAGCTTCCTGCGATTTTTGTTACCTGATTAACTACTCCCGAAAGTGCTTCCCCATATTCAGCATTAAATGTACCGGTAAGTACTTGAAGCTCTTCAATGCTATTAACTTCCGCCTCTAAAGCAGAAGTACCGGAAAATGCATCATTAACCGAAACACCATCAATAAGATATTTTACTTCATTCGCTCTTCCACCCCTGAAGTGTCCGTCTACAACGCCTGCTTGTAGATTGACTACTGATTGAACATCTTCTAATGGAAGCATAGAAATTTGGTCGCCGCTTACTTTCGCTTCGGTAGATGTTAAATCTTTCTGAACAATAGGCTTGACGGCAGTAACTACAATATCATTCATCTCAACGGAAGTTTCTGATAAGACGAAATCGATTCGAGTGGTTTTATCTACCGAAACTCTTACCTCTTTATTAATTATTGTAGAGTAACCAATTAAAGATGCCTTTAATTCATAAGAACCCGGTGGGATATTAATTATAAAATAATTCCCATCGATATCAGAAGCCGCACCGAGATTAGTCCCAATGATAATTATATTTACACCAATGAGCGGTTCGCCTGTTTTTGCATCAGTAACTTTTCCGGATATTTTACCGGTAGTCCCAGCGAATACATTTACTGCAAATAGAAGAAAGAAAATTGGTATAAATAAGTAATTTTTTCTTTCAGTGAACATAAAATTCACCTGTTAAATTTATTGAATAAAATGAAATTAAACGGGCTGCATATTTCAGCAGCCCATAAAAATACTACTTAACTAAAAGCATCTTCTTTGCTTGAACAAAATCACTAGCTTCAATTCTGTATATATACATACCACTTGATACTCTAATTCCACTTTCGTTATTACCATCCCATTGAACTTTATGAACTCCTGCAGGAAGATCAGAATTTACTAATGTTCTGATTTCTCTTCCTAACATATCATAAATTTTTAATTTTACTACACCTTGTTTTGGTAAAGCATAAGTAATAATGGTAGTTGGATTGAATGGATTAGGATAATTCTGTTGCAATGCATATTCAACAGGAACTACACTATTTCCTTCAACGCCAGTGAGATCAAGTTTCTTAACTTCTAAAAGATCGCAATATACTGTTCCTTTGAACTGTCCGAGTGGATGCATTCTAACTGATAAAGATTTTGCACCTTCTCTTATTGGGACATCTATATAATATTGCTGCCAATCGAAGCTTGTTGCATTAGGGAATGTAAGAGGCATATCACTTGACCAAAATTCTCCCCAGCCTTCATTATTACCATAGGTATTATGTAAGATTGGTGTGATTGCAAATTTACCTTGATCCCCTGCCGCGCTT
>JALNXG010000004.1 GCA_023230485.1 Melioribacteraceae bacterium | reverse complement strand
TTTTATATCACTCTTCATCGAAAATCCCAAATTTATTTTGCTTCATTAAAACCGATCTAAAATCTGCTGCTCTTGAATTATTGCTGCTTTTAATATTTTTGTTTTACCAAGCTCCGGCATATCGATATGAATAATATAAAGCCCGCTGCCGATTTGATAGCCGCTATCATTAGTTAAAGTCCATCTTTGAAATTGTGTATTTGGATCATTCTTTTCAATTGTAGAAATCAGTTGTCCCGCAAGATTAAAAATTCTAATCGTTGCCTTAGCCGGTAGGTGATTGATCGTAACATACCTCTGATACTTATTCATCTCTTGCGGGTTAGCTCCGTAATATGGATTAGGGAATATATTAATTTTATCCACATCCTCTCTAGCGAGTTTCACGTCCATAATTATTGCAGGTGCAGTAAATTCAAAAATGTCATCAGGAGTATTTTGCTTGCTCAAGACAGAAGGATTAAAAACCGTTACAAGAAGTCCATCAACAAGTGGGGAAGAGAGAGCAAGATTTTGTCTGAATCCGGAAGCCACAACGCTATCCTTTGTTACATTCGTAATTGTATATGTAATTTCGGAAGAACCGGTTTCTTGAAAAGTTACTCTATATCGATCTCCCGTTACTAAAGAAGGGTCTATTACATATATGTTAACATTTCCCCCGCTCGAACCTGAAATATGAGTTGAATTAATTACAGTCTCGGATTTCGAAGTATATCTAACTCCGGGTGTAGTGGATTTGGGAATCACTTCAATTATATCTATTACACTTTCATAAATTTTAGGATTGATGTTTGCATCAGAATTATATACATAAGAGGTTACTGCGAAATAATATTTTTCACCATTGTTCAATGGGAGATTTCCATTGAAAGCATCAGTTTTAATATCAATATATCTTCTGATTCCGGAGTTAGACCCATAAGCAGCAATATTTTCCATCATAATATTATTTGTATTATCCAAAAATGAATCCAAAATTATTTTTGCATCATTTATAACATCGTAAGTGGCAATGCGTTTTGCCTCGTTGTCAACTGCATAAGCGGAAGGGAGCTGATAAATATTATATCCTTCAAATTTGTATCCGGTTTTATTATAATTCTCGGTTTTATTTACAGCTTCTAAATCAGTGCCCCAAGATAAAATTATTTCTCTATCCACTCCCGTTGCGGTAATTTCGGGCATCTCCGCTGCTCCGGGTAAATTAAATAGATTGTCATAAGCGAACTGTGCAGTTATAGCATATTCTTTAAGAAGAGTAACTGCTTGGAGGCGATCAACATTCCTTGTCCCACCGGCAGCAATTTCAGCAAAAACAATTTCTTGAGTATCTCCATAAGCCATATTAAAAGGTCCCGAGGCAATTCCAAAACGACGGTCATTCGCATAAGTATCAACCCAGCCCGTACCTTTAACAGGATCACCTCCAAAAGGAAATTTAGTTGGTAATAAAGTAGTTGGATTTATATGAGGAATATTTATATAAGGTATAAGCCCTTGCATAAATGAATAAAATGGAAGTGTACCTCTATCATATAAGCCCTGTGCCGGATCAGTAAGATTACCACCCCCTTTATCCATATAATAGTAGGTAGTCATCGGAAGATTTTTTTTGCCTATGATATATTTATCATTAAATACTGCTGTATCGGAAGAAGAACCTGCAACCAAAGGACCTTGTAAAAATTGAAATCCCACTGCAGGAACATTTTCTTTATAAACTGCATCTGAATTTTGACCGTTATAATTAAATCCGAGACTTAGAGTGGAATCGCATCCTGTCATATCATCGCTTGCATTTCCGATATCGGCATCGCACCACATCGAAACATACATATCCGTAAAAGGTTTTTGATCCAGGTTTTTATTTATGATAATATATTTTCTAAAAAGTATATTGCTATAAGCACCCTTAGTTTTATATCCCCAAATTGTTACCTGCTCTTCGATTCCTAAAGGAGGTGAATCATACATAAAGTGAGTCGCTTCATTATCGAAATCATTGCATACAAACCAAATGGTTTGATGTGCTCCCTTTATCCCGGGAATATCAATTGAAGGATCATAAACCCCATCTTTATTTACATCTTCGAAAGGTGCTCCTTGCGAGGCAGGCCATTCTTTCCAATCTTTTTCATATATTTTCCTTACATCATTTTGATCAATTCCATCACCGTCTTTGACTTCACTGCTAAGATCAGCTTTTTTATAATCGGGTCTCACTCTATAAATTCTCACATCAGGATCGATGGGGTTTACCGCTTCCCATTTTCCGATTGAATTTTTTATTACTCTGCCCGGAACGGTTCCCTGTCGATATACCGAACCCCCGACTCTGATATGATCATCAACTTTACCGCCCCATAAAAAACCGGATTGAAAAACTGCCGCCATCCAGCTCCCTTTGGGATATACAAATCCCGAATTTCCGTTTTGATTAATATCTGATTCTCCATCATTCTTAAACCAAGTGGAAATATTATTGATATTGAATTTTGTATAGGATGGCTCGCCATTGATTTTTTGAAGTGGAGATTTTTTCTTATCTCCTCCTTCAGAGTGAATTTGAATTGATGTAAAAATTAAGATAAGCAGAATCAGAGTACTAATGAATGCAATCTTTTTATACATAAATGCTCCTAAAGCTAAATACAATTTTTATATTAAGAGGTTCCAGTATTTTGCATTAACGCAACTATGCTTTTTATTATCGCCCTTTACTGAGGTTAAATTAATAAATTTTTCCTTATATAATAATAAAATCTTAGTACCATAATTTT
Source organism: Melioribacteraceae bacterium (assembly GCA_023230485.1). Taxonomy (GTDB): domain Bacteria; phylum Bacteroidota; class Ignavibacteria; order Ignavibacteriales; family Melioribacteraceae; genus BRH-c32. The sequence goes on along the minus strand of JALNXG010000004.1, from coordinate 97,727 downwards.
GGTATTGCTTTTTATAAAAATGGATGAACTCAAAAAAAACTTATTAATACTTGAACTCTTTTTTAATTATCTTTGTTCAGTATAAAAAAGGAGAAAGCATGAAAAAAATATTTTTAGTTTTATTCACTTTATTATTTACCGCTACAATTATTAATGCCGGAGACGGAGAGAAAAAAATGAAATCAATTTATGATTTTACCGTTAAGGATATTAACGGCAAAGAAGTAAAACTAAACGACTATAAAGGGAAAGTTTTACTAATCGTTAATGTTGCGAGCAAATGTGGATACACAAAACAGTACGCAGGACTTGAAAAGATTTATGACGAATATAAAGCAAAGGGATTTGAAATATTAGCTTTCCCTTGCAATGATTTCGGAGGACAGGAACCCGGAACAAATAAAGAGATTCAAGAATTTTGCTCAACTAAGTTTGATGTAAGTTTTCCTCTCTTCGATAAAGTAAAAGTACTTGGAGACGATAAAGCTCCTTTATATTCCTTGCTCACAAATAATGATGCAGTTGAGAAAGGGGATATCAAATGGAACTTCGAAAAATTCCTTATCTCAAAAGATGGAAAAATTATTGAGAGATTCAGAAGTAAAGTAGAACCCGAGAGTAAAGAGATGAAATCGGCAATCGAAAAAGAATTAGCTAAAAAATAATCTTCGGATAAGTTTTTGAAAAGTATTACAAGTGCTTTCAAAAATTTGTGAGATAGAATGAAAAAGGAGATGGATAGATTAGATAGATATAAAATTCTATCGATTTATTTTCATCTCCTTTTTTTCATTCTCTTATTCTTTTTCTACAATTATTTTTTCATATTCAGTTATTTTAGTTTTTGGACGTTCATAAAGCTTGCACATCTCTTTATAGGTTGCAGCAAGATTAGCAGGAATCTGTTCCCACTTAAAACGCCACATCCAATTGCCTCCGAGACGCCCCGGAAAATTCATCCTCGCTTCATTGCCTAAGTTCAGCATATCCTGTAATGGAATTACAACAATTTCAGCCACTGATGCATAAGCTGTACGTATCATTTCAAAGACAATATCATCACCATAATAGTTTAGATATTTTTGTGCCCATTCATAAATTCCTTCGCCTTTTTTAATCTCAGATTCAATGAATCCTCGTGTAGTTTCATTATCGTGTGAACCGGTATGAACCACGCAATTAGGCACGTAATTATGAGGAAGGAATTTTTTCTCCCCCTCTTCACCGAAAGCAAACTGGATAATTTTTATTCCGGGAAATTCAAATTTATCCCGAAGCTCTTCTACCGATTTTGTAATCACTCCAAGGTCTTCGGCAATGATGGGGAGCGTCCCTAATTCTTCACGTATTGAATTAAAGAGTTTTTCGCCGGGAGCTTTCACCCATCTACCTGTTATTGCAGTTTTAGCATCACCGGGTATTTCCCAATAAGCATCAAAACCACGGAAGTGATCAATCCTTACTATATCACAGAAGGTTAATAATTTTTTTATTCTTGATTTCCACCAGCCAAAATTATCCTTCTCCATTACTTTCCATTTATATAAAGGATTACCCCAAAGCTGACCGGTTGCACTAAAATAATCAGGTGGTACTCCTGCTACAAATTCTGCCGATCCATCTTCCTGATTAATAGAGAATTGTTCTTTATTCCCCCATACGTCAGCACTATCGTAGGCAACGAATATAGGCATGTCCCCAATTATTTTAATACTTTTTTTGTTTGCATAATCTTTTAGTTTTTGCCATTGTTCATCGAATAGATATTGAATAAAAACTTGATATTCATATTTATCAATAACTTTCTCTTTCCATTTATTTAATACTTCCTCTTTACCGAAAGCTATTTCTTTATCCCACTGCGTCCATTGAACTCCATTATGATATTCTTTCACAGCCATGAAGAGAGCATAGTTTTCTAACCAGTATTTATTCTCTTTAATGAATTTATGGCACAATTTATCGATAGTATTGCCTGAGTCTTTAAAGTTTTTGAATGCTTTTTGAAGAATTTTGGTTTTTGCAATAATTAAAGGACCATAATCGATATTTCCATTGCCAAAATCAGGATAATCATTTAGGTCGCTTAGGTATAATAGTCCCGTTTCAATAAGTTTATCGATACTAATTAGCATCGGATTTCCTGCGAAAGCAGAAAAACATTGATAAGGGGAATCGCCATATCCGGTTGGACCTAATGGGAATGTTTGCCAAAGAATTTGACCTGAATATTCCATAAAATCGATAAAATGATAAGCTTCATTACCCAAATCTCCAATTCCATATTTACCGGGTAATGATGTGGGGTGTAACAATATTCCAGCCGATCTTCCTAAATGCATAAATAATCCTCAAAAATTAATTTCACTTAAAATAAAAATAAGTAAAAACAACTATTTTGTTATAACAAAATTTTTTTATTTTAGAAATGGAATTGTCGGTGTGTGGTATGTGAAATTAATCAATTGATTAATTTCACCCCCCTATAATTATAATTTTGCTATAAAAATAATTTTTACATAACTTGCGATTTCCAACGAGCAATATTCAGGGCAAATTCGTTTTTTAATCAAATAAATTTTTTTAACTGTAAGTCTGGAGCAGTAAATGAAAATTAATCGACTTTTTACAGAAGCCGGTAAAGACCCCTTCGAGTCATTAGAATTTACAAAAAGAACATCTGAGATAAAGAATCCTGACGGGTCAGTTGTATTTAGGATGGAAGATGTTTCAGTACCAAAGAGCTGGTCGCAAGTGGCGACAGATGTAATAGCGCAAAAATATTTTAGGAAAGCCGGCGTTCCACGCTTGCTTAAAAAAGTTAAAGAAGTAGGAGTTCCGAAATGGCTTCAAGCTTCAGTTGCGGATACAAAGACATTAGAAGAACTTCCTGAAAAGGAACGTTATTCAAGTGAAACAGATTCAAGACAAGTATTTTCGCGTTTATCAGGAACATGGACATATTGGGGCTGGAAAGCGGGTTATTTTGATACCGAAGATGATGCACATTCATTCTATGATGAACTTGCATATATGCTTGCGGCTCAATATGCAGCACCAAATAGCCCACAATGGTTTAATACCGGTCTTAATTGGGCTTATGGAATTAATGGACCCGCACAGGGACATTATTATGTTGATTATCAAAGTGGTGAATTAACCCAATCAGTAGATGCATACACACATCCGCAACCTCACGCTTGTTTTATACAATCCGTAAATGACGACTTGGTTAATGAAGGCGGAATAATGGATTTGTGGGTAAGAGAAGCCCGCTTATTTAAGTATGGTTCAGGCACGGGATCAAATTTTTCTGATATCAGAGGTGTGAATGAACCATTAAGCGGTGGTGGAAAATCTTCCGGTTTAATGTCATTCTTAAAAATTGGTGATCGTTCAGCTGGTGCAATTAAATCAGGCGGAACAACACGTAGAGCCGCTAAGATGATTACTCTTGATATCGATCATCCCGATATAGAAGAATATATTAATTGGAAAGTTGTAGAAGAACAAAAAGTAGCTGCATTAGTTACAGGTTCTAAAGTCTGTAATTTCCATTTAAATAATATTATGAAATCATGCTTTGAAGAGCATCCTGAAAATGATAGGTTTAATAAAAGAACAAATCTTCGTCTTAGAAAAGCAGTTCTTGATGCACGTAAACTTCATATACCGGAAAACTATATTGAACGCGTAATTAAATTAGCAAAATTAGGTTTTAAGTCGATAGAATTTCCTGTTTATAATGAAGATTGGAACTCCGAAGCATATAATACGGTAGCGGGACAAAACTCCAATAACTCTGTAAGAGTAACAAATCAATTTATGCAGGCAGTATTAAATGATAATGATTGGAATTTATACTGGCGAAACGAAAAAAAGAAAGCAGGGAAAGAGGGTAGAGAACCAAAAGCTTGTAAGACTTTAAAAGCCGCTGACCTTTGGGAAGAGATTGCTTTCGCAGCTTGGTCTTCAGCAGATCCCGGTCTTCAATATGATACTACAATCAACGAATGGCATACATGTAGTAATAGCGGTAGGATTAGAGCATCAAATCCTTGCAGTGAATATATGTTCTTAGATGATACAGCATGTAATCTTGCTTCTCTTAACTTAGTAAAATTTTATAGCGATGAATTGGCTAAGTTTGATATTAATGCTTATCGTCATGCTACACGTCTCTGGACAATGGTATTAGAGATTAGCGTTCTTATGGCTCAATATCCGAGCAAAGAGATTGCACAATTAAGCTATGAATATAGAACTCTTGGTTTAGGTTATGCTAATCTTGGTTCATTATTAATGCGTCAAGGTATTTCTTATGATAGCAAAGAAGCTTTTGCAATAACCGGTTCATTAACAGCAATAATGCATATGCGTTCCTATGCTACATCTTCTGAAATGGCAAAAGAACATAAACCATTTCCTCAATACGAAAATAATAAAGAGTCAATGCTTCGCGTAATCAGAAACCATAAGAGAGCTGCATACAACGTTCCTAAGGAAGAGTATGAAGGGCTTTCAATACATCCTATGGGTATTAATCCGGAACATTGTCCTTCGGATTTACTTAAAGCCGCTCGTGAAGATGCCGATTTAGCATTAGAAGCAGGCGAACAATATGGTTTTAGAAATGCTCAGGTTACAGTTATCGCTCCAACGGGTACAATAGGATTAGTAATGGATTGTGATACCACAGGAATCGAACCTGATTTTGCATTAGTTAAATTCAAAAAATTAGCTGGTGGCGGTTATTTCAAAATTATCAATCAATCGATACCTCCGGCACTAAAAGTACTTGGTTATAATAAAGAACAAGTTACCGAAATTGTAAAATATGCTAAGGGTGCAGGTTCGCTTATTGGTTGCCCATACATTAATCCAGAGACACTTCGGTCAAAAGGTTTTAATGATGATGCTATTGCAAAAATTGAATCTGTACTTCCATCAGTTTTTGAATTGAGTTTTGCATTTAATAAATATACACTTGGCGAAAAATTCTTAATTACTAATCTTGGATTTACCGCAGAACAGATTAATGATTTTAGTTTCGACTTGCTTTCAGCTTTAGGATTCAAGAAGAATGAGATTACAGTGGCAAATGATTTTGTTTGCGGAACGATGACTATTGAAGGTGCTCCATTCTTAAAGCATGAACATTATTCAGTTTTTGACTGTGCAAATAAATGTGGCAAAAAGGGGACTCGATATATTAAAGCGGATGCTCATATATATATGATGGCTGCTGCCCAACCATTTATTTCAGGTGCAATATCGAAGACAATTAATCTTCCTAATCATGCAGATATTGAAGATATCAAACATGCTTATATGATGTCCTGGAAACTTGGTACTAAGGCAAACGCACTTTATAGAGATGGTTCTAAACTTAGCCAACCACTTAATTCATTGAGTGAAGAAGAAGTGGAAGACCTTTTAGAGAAAAAAGAAGAAAATGATATTATTAAAGTAGCAGAAAGAATTATTCATAGATATATAGCAAAAAGAAGGAGACTTCCGGATAGAAGAACAGGGTATACTCAAAAAGTAAAAATTAGCGGTCAATCCGTTTATGTAAGAACGGGTGAATATGATAATGGACAGATCGGTGAAGTATTTATCGACATGCACAAAGAAGGTGCCGCGTTTAGAAGTTTATTAAACTGTTTTGCTATTTCAATATCTCTTGGACTTCAACATGGTGTTCCTCTCGAAGAGTTTGTTGATGCATTCGTATTTACACGATTTGAGCCTAGCGGAATGCTTACTGGACATAGCCGCATTAAAATGGCTACTTCTGTAATTGATTATATTTTCCGTGAATTAGCTGTTTCATATCTCGGTAGAAATGATTTAGCTCATGTTGATGAGACGGATATTATCAAAAATAAGGAACACCGTTCATTTAGTGAACCTGATTTTGTAGGTGAAGAAATAATAACTGATGAATTTATAGAGCCGGAAACCACAAGAAAAAAACCAATAATGGTGGATATATCTAATGGTAATGGTAAGAATGAAATGGATAAAAAACTTGCACAGCATCATACTGTAATGAAAGCCCGCGAAAGAGGTTATACAGGGGATATTTGCCCTGAATGTCAGAGTATGACTATGGTAAGAAACGGTACCTGTCTGAAATGTAACACCTGCGGAGCTACTACCGGATGTAGTTAATTCGATTTAATGTGCAGATTTATAAGATTTAGGTCAAAAAGGCTCTTAACGAGCCTTTTTTGATTTGTAAGAGAATGAGTTTTTTAATACATTCTACTTCTTGATTAAAAAAAATGATAACCAAAAACCTTCATATTGTTGAAGAAAGAATATTGAAAGCTTGCTTGAAAGTAAGTCGGCAGAGAAGTGAAATTTCTTTAATTGCTGTATCAAAAACTCAACCAATAGAAGCAATCGAAGAAGTTTATAAAACGGGTCTCACTCATTTTGGCGAGAATAAAGCTCAAGAATTACGAGATAAAAATTTGATAATCAAGCATGATCTTCAATGGCATTTTATCGGACATCTTCAAACAAACAAAGTGAAGTATATAATTGATTCTGCTGAGTATATTCATTCTATTGATTCTCTTAAACTCTCTGAAGAAATAAATAAAAAAGCAGCTAATATTGGAAAGGTTCAGAAAATTCTTTTTGAGATAAAAACCTCTAATGAAGAATCTAAATTTGGTATTCAAAATGAGAATGATTTTTTTGAGCTGATTGAACAAGTTAGTATATTGAAAAATATTAAAGCTGTTGGTCTTATGACGATGGCACCTTATACTAACGATGAAAATGTTATTAGAGAGTGTTTCAGAGAATTAAGACTTCTAAGAGATAAAGCGCAAAATAAAGGATATGGTTTAACTGAACTTTCAATGGGAATGACAAACGATTATGAAATTGCTATTGAAGAAGGCGCTACAATGATTAGAATTGGTACGGCTCTTTTTGGAGACCGTAATTACAATTAATAGAGAGTAAAAATGAAGTTTACACCTTTTGGTATTAAGAATCAGGATTTTAATAAAGCAGTACGCGGGTACGATAAAGAAGAGGTGCGCGCTTTCTTAGAGCGTTTATCTGATGAGGTTGAAAGAATTTCAAATGAAAATGAAAAATTGAAAACTGATTTTGATTCGATGGAAGATCAGTTAAAAGAGTTTAGAAGAATTGAAAAAAATCTTCAAAATGCTTTATTATCAGCGACCGAAACTACTACAAAAGCTGTTGATTCTGCAAAGAAGCAGAGTGCTCTTATGATTAAGGAAGCTGAACTAAAATCTCAGCAGATAGTAGAAAAGGCAAAAGAAAACGCTAACGATACTTTAAATTCAGTTTTGAAACTCAAAGAAGAAAAAAGAGTTCTTATTGCCAAATTAAAAGCGATTATTAATTCCCAAGCGGAATTATTGGACTGGAATGTTTCTAATTATACCGAATCAAAAGAAAAGAAAAATTTAGAAGTAAAAACTGAAAGGAAAAATGACATCAGTGAAGAAAACGAAGTAAATGTAAATGATATATTGGGGAAACTATTATGAGTGAATTACTGAAATTTGTTAATGAGACTTTAGAAGTCATAAGAAAGAAAACTAAAAATGATTATGAGATAGGCATCGTGCTTGGAACAGGTCTCGGCGGATTAGTGAATGAAATTGAGATAGAGCACCAATTTGATTATGAAGAATTGCCACATTTTCCTTTGTCAACTGTTGAATCGCATAGAGGAAAATTAATATTCGGAAAGATATCAGGTAAGAATGTAGTTGCAATGCAGGGCAGATTCCATTATTACGAAGGATATACAATGCAGGAAATTACATATCCAATAAGAGTAATGAAATTTCTTGGTGTTAAAACATTGGTAGTTTCTAATGCTTGTGGAGGAATGAATCCTTTATATAAGAGAGGTGATTTAATGCTAATGGTTGATCATATTAATTTGCTTGGCGATAATCCATTAATTGGGAAAAATGAAGATGAACTCGGACCACGTTTCCCTGATATGAGCGAACCTTATTCTTTAGACTTAATCGATATTGCAGAAGAGGTGGCTTTAGAAAATAAAATAAAGATTCAGAAAGGAGTTTATGTCGCAGTTCCCGGTCCAAATTTAGAAACAAAAGCAGAATACCGATTTTTAAGAGCTACCGGAGCCGATGTTGTTGGAATGTCCACTGTGCCCGAAAATATTGCTGCAAATCATATGGGAATGAAAGTTTTAGGAGTAAGTATTATTACTGACGAATGTTTCCCTGAAACGTTAAGACCGGTGGACGTAAAAGAAATTATTGAGATAGCAATGAAAGCTGAACCAAAATTAACTTTATTAATGAAAGAAGTAATAAAGAGATTAAATTGATAAAATCTAACAAATATTATTTAACTGCAGCGCTCCTGACTTTTATATTATTTGCTTCGAATTTTCTAAGCACTGATGTATTCAAAGCGGGTTATCAAGATTTTTCAGTTTGGTTTGTTTTATCCTTATTTGCATTTGCATGCGGCTGGCTAATTAATAAAACTCTTGGCTGGGTTCATGGCGGTAAAATTATGTTTGCGGTTATTGTTGCTTCCGCTTTTATCGCTTCAATTATGGTTTCAGTACTTAACGGATATTTCGGTCTCTCTGATATGATGGTTGAAAACATTATTCTTTATACTCTTAGGAATATAACATTAGGAGCTTATGGATTTTTTGGAATGGCTGTAAGCGAAGTTTTCTCACTTCAGAATAATCAAGTCGAAAAAAAAAATGATACCGAAGATCATAAAAAGTTGTTGAATGATGCTAAACGAGATGCTAAAATAATTATTGAAGAAGCTCAGCTTAATGCTAACAAAATATTATTTGAAGCACAGAAGAGCTTAACCGATATAACTGAGCGGAAGAAAAATATTGAACGAAAACTAAAAGAATTTATTGCAGTAGAAAAAGATTTATTAAAGTCTTATGAAGAAGAAAAGAACGATAATTAATATATCAATAATTAAAAGTAAGAGCTAATGTTTAAACAATTTTCTGACAAAGTAAATTATCCTGAAATTGAAGAAAGGATACTGGAATTCTGGGAAAAGAATCAAATATTCGAAAAAAGTGTAACCAGCCGACCGGAAAGCAAACCATTTACATTTTATGAAGGTCCTCCAACTGCGAATGGTAAACCGGGGCTTCATCACGTTATGGCGCGCACATTAAAAGACCTTATTTGCAGATATAAAACTACTCAAGGATTTAGAGTAAATAGGAAAGCAGGATGGGACACACATGGACTTCCTGTTGAAATTGAAGTGGAAAAAGCTTTAGGTATTAAAAGCAAAAGCGAGATTCCGGTTTTTGGTGTTGAAAAATATAATGAAGCATGTAGAAATTCAGTTTTTACATACAAAGATATTTGGGAAAGAATGACTACCCGTATGGGGTACTGGGTTACATTAGATGATGCTTATATCACATGTGACAATAATTATATTGAATCTGTTTGGTGGGCATTAAAAACACTTTTTGATAAAGGATTGATTTATAAAGATTATAAAATTGTTCCACAGTGTCCTCGTTCTGAAACTGTTCTTTCTTCTCATGAATTAGCTTTAGGGTACAAAGATACCAAAGACCCTTCTGTTTATGTGATGCTGAAATTAAAAGATTCTGAATTTTCAAAAGATGATAATACTTTCTTTTTAGTTTGGACAACAACACCATGGACCTTGATTTCAAACGTTGCTATTGCCGTTGGTCCTGATATAGATTATGTAAAAGTAAAAACAGAAGAAAAATATTTAATTCTTGCTAAGGAAAGATTGGTCGTTCTTAGAGGTGAATACGAAATAATAAGCGAATTTAAGGGACACGAATTAGCAGGTTTGGAATATGAACAGTTATTCCATTATTTGAAGGTTGATAAAAAAGCATTTTATGCTGTTGAGGCGGATTTTGTAAGTACCGGCGATGGTTCAGGAATAGTTCACATGTCCCCTGCGTTTGGTGCTGATGATTATGAAATTTCTAAAAAGTATGATTTACCATTCTTACAACCTGTTACACGCGGTGGTCTTTTCACAGAAGAAGTTACTGATTTCAAAGGACAGTTTGTTAAAGATGCCGATCAAGGAATCATTATAAAATTAAAAGAGCAGGGAAGTCTTTATAAAAAAGAGACTATTATTCACTCTTACCCATTTAGCTGGAGATTCGATAACGTTCCTGTAATCTATTATGCACGTGAATCGTGGTTTATTAGAACTACTTCAATTGCAGATAGAATGGTTCAATTGAATAAGACCATCAATTGGTATCCACCTGAGGTGGGCAGCGGAAGATTTGGTAACTGGTTAGAAGAGAATAAAGATTGGGCTTTATCACGCGATCGTTTTTGGGCTACACCACTTCCTATTTGGGTTAGCGTTGATGGAGATACATTTGCAGTCGGTTCAATTGAAGAATTTAAAGAAGGATTCATTGAAAAAGGTGGTAAGCGAATTCCGGTAAGTGAATTAGAAAATATCGATCTTCATAAACCTTATGTTGATGAAGTAAAATTTGAACGCAATGGAAAAATCTATACCCGCACTCCTGAATTAATAGATGTATGGTTTGATTCCGGTTCAATGCCTTTTGCTCAATATCATTATCCGTTTGAGAATAAAGAATTATTTGAGAAAAATTATCCGGCTGATTTTATATGCGAGGGTATTGATCAAACTAGAGGTTGGTTCTATACGCTTCATGCAATAGGGACAATGCTTTTTGATAATGTCTCATATAAGAATTTGATAGTCAATGAATTAATTCTCGATAAAGATGGGCAGAAGATGTCCAAATCGAAAGGCAATACAGTTGATCCATTTTCTCTTTTTGATAAATATGGTGCTGATGCCACGAGATGGTATTTGGTTACAACATCACCTCCATGGAAATCGACACTTTTTGATGAGGAAGGAATTTTAGAAGTACAGAGAAAGTTTTTTGGTACATTATTAAATACATATAATTTCTTTGCTCTATATGCTAATATAGATAAGTTTGATTTTAGTGAAGAATTAATACCATATCAGGAACGACCTGAAATAGATAGATGGATTATCTCTAAGCTGAATACACTTGTAAAAGATTATGAAGTGATGATGGATAATTATGATGTAACAAGAGCTGCGCGCTCAATATCATCTTTCACTATTGATCAGTTATCAAATTGGTATGTAAGAAGAAGCAGAAGAAGATTCTGGAAATCAGATATAAATAAAAATAAAGTATCTGCTTATCAGACTCTATATGAATGCTTAGTAACAGTATGCAAAATTACAGCACCATTTTCTCCTTTCATAGCAGAAGAGATTTTTCATAATCTAAATTCAGTTACGAAAAATGAAAATGCTGAATCGATTCATCTGGTTGAATTTTCAAAAAATGAATATTTTGATATAGAGCTTGAAGAAAAGATGGATTTAGCACAAAAAGCTGTTTATCTTTCGAGATCAATGCGCGCAAAGCATAATTTAAAAGTTCGTCAGCCACTTAAAAAAATGATGGTAGTTGTAGAACATTCTAAACGAGAAGCAGTTAATGCAATGCGTGAAGTGATTTTAGAAGAAGTAAATATCAAAGAATTGATTGTTGTAGAAGATGATACACAGATAGTAAATAAAACAGCGAAACCTAATTTCAAAGCAATTGGTCCTAAATATGGTAAATTGGTTAAGCCGTTGACAAATGCAATTAAAGATTTGACTAAAGACCAAATTTCTGTATTAGAACATAATGGAACTCTGACGCTGAATATTGAGAATACTGATGTTGTAATTACAAAAAATGAAGTCGAGATCGTTAGTCATGAGATTGAAGGATGGTTAGTAGAATCAGAGGAGGGCGTAACAGTTGCGATAGATACAGAATTAACTGAAGCTCTTATTGCAGAGGGATATGCCCGTGAATTCGTAAATCGAGTACAAAATATGAGAAAAGATGCCGGATTTGACGTAATAGATAGAATTAGAGTTTTTATTGATGCGGATTTGAAATTAATTGATTATGTTAGCCAATTCAAAGATTATATTTCTAATGAAATCCTTGCTGATGCGATTTTTTATAGTGGCATTGAGGGTGCAGAGGGTCACGAGCAGGAATTTGAGATCGGCGAACATAAATTAAGAATACTAGTAGCAAAATCGAATTAAAAGTTTAAGTGGAGGCAAAAGATGGCAAAAACAGAGGCTAAAAAAACGGTAAAAAAGGGTAACGCAAAAACTGTAAATAAAGCAGCTCCAAAACCGGCTAAAGCAAAGGTTGAGAAGAAAAAAGCTGTTACTAAATTAGTAACTAAAGGAACAAAATCTTCTGATAATCCGGTTCCAAAGAAAAAAGTAGCTGCTGCTAAACCGGTAAAAACTAAATCTAATGCAAAACCTGCATCTAAGAAAAAATCAAATGCTAAGACTTTAGAACATGTGGAAGTGATTTCTCCTTCAAAGAAGGTTAAGAAGATTCAGGGTTATTCGAAAAGGGATCTTGAAGAATTTAAAAAAGTTATTTTTGATAAAAGAAATGAAATTATCGAACAACTTCAAATCCTTAAGGATCAGATGATGGATCCTACAACGGGTCAATATGTTAATGAAAATTCTCCTTATTCACTTCATATGGCTGAGCAGGGAACTGATGCAATGGAAAGAGAAAAACTCTATCTATGGGCACAGAGGGAGAATAAATTTCTCGGTTATTTAGATGATGCCCTTCAAAGAATTGATAATGGCACTTATGGAATTTGCATTGAATGTATCGATGAACCGCAGCATCTTTGCGCCACGTGTCCATTGATACCAAAAGATAGACTAATGGCTGTGCCTCATACCCAGCATTGTCTTCAAGTTAAACAAAAAATGAAACAATAAATATTTGGAATACTATTGAGAGTTTTAATTTTATCGGCAGTTATTGTAGTTGTAGATCAATTAACTAAATTTTTAGTTAAAGGTGGTAAGATACCGTTATTAAATATATCACATGAAGGAATGTTTTATGGAGATAGCATTCCTGTAATTGGTGAATTTTTTAAAATAACATTTGTTGAAAATCCTGGTATGGCATTCGGAATCGATGTAAGTAATAATTCAAAATTACTTCTTTCCTTATTTTCTTTATTTGCAAGCATCGGTATATTAATCTATCTATATAAAGTTAGAAAAGAGAGTTTAGCACTGAAAGTGTCATTGGCATTTATTCTTGGCGGAGCGGTTGGTAATTTAATAGATAGAATGTTCTATGGTATTTTTTATGATTATGCACCTTTATTTTATGGAAAAGTTGTAGATTTTTTTAATGTTGATTTTTGGGATTTTACAATTTTCGGTCATACTTATGATCGCTGGCCCATCTTTAATATAGCAGATGCAAGTGTAACGATAGGTGTTATTATTTTACTAATATTCCATAAATCGATCCCATCAAAAAGCAATGAACCGGTGGTAGCTGATACTCCACATGATGTATTACCAATTGATAATTTAGAAAGTATAAACGAGGCAGCGGGAGATTCTACACCAACCGAAGATGGCAAAATTAGTAACTGAGAAGAAAATACATATTGAAATTCCGGCAGGCAAAAAGAAGGAAAGGATCGATCTTTTCCTTACAAATTCTATTGAAAATGCATCCCGAACAAGAATCCAAAAATTAATAAAAGCAGAATGCGTCCGCGTAAACGGAGAAGTAATTAAAGCAAATTATATCGTCAATGCAGGTGATATAATTGATGTTGTTATACCGACTGTTCCCCGACCTGAATTTACGGAAGCCGAAGACATTCCATTAGATATTATTTATGAAGATGAATATTTACTATTAGTAAATAAAGCTGCAGGTATGGTTGCTCATCCGTCATTAGGAAACTTTACCGGCACATTAGTAAATGCACTTCTTCATCACACAAATAAACTTAGTAAACTTAATGAAGAACCTACACGACCGGGAATTGTTCATCGAATAGATAAAGAAACAAGCGGTATATTGCTTGTGGCAAAAGATGAATGGACTCATGCTCAATTAGCTAAACAATTTTTTCATCATACAATCGATAGAGAATATTGGGCTGTATGCTGGGGTATTTTTAAAGATCCGAAAGGTGAAATAATTGCCAATATTACGAGAAGCAATAAAGACAGAAAGGTGTTTACTGTAAGTGAAACAGAAGGTAAGCACGCTCATACATTTTACGAAGTTTTGAAAGAATTTGAATTTGCATCGTTAGTAAAACTAAAATTAATGACCGGCAGAACACATCAAATTAGAGTGCATTTATCTCACATAAATAGACCAATATTTGGAGATCCCGTATATGGCGGAAGAAGAATTGCTTACGGACTTGAACTGCCTAAAATGAAAACCCGAGTGGATAATTTATTAGATATAATGACAAGACAGGCACTTCATGCAAAGACCTTAGGATTTATTCATCCCAAAACAAAAGAAAAACTATTCTTTGAATCGGAACTTCCCGAAGATTTTAAACTCCTTTTAGAAAAGCTCAAGAGATAAATACCCTCAAACAAAATAACTGAAATTAATTATCCATCCGAATATCAATTTATTAATAAAATGTAATATGCAGCCGTAAATATTCTATTGGTTGGAGTTAATACGTCCAGAAGTCTTTATGAATCATTTGATGGAGAACATTTTGACGACATGTTTAAAATAAAAAACCCGGCTTTAAGACCGGGTTTTTTATTACAACTTTATTTTAAGATGAATTATTTGATTAATAACATCTTGCTAACTTTAGTAAATTCGCCAGCTTCAATTCTATAAAGATAGATACCAGAAGCTAAGTTTGTAGCATTGAACTGAAGTGTATGAGTTCCTGCATTCAATTCGTTATTTACTAATTGTCTTACTTCTCTACCGATAGCATCATAAACAATAACTTTTACGTTAGATGCTTTTGGAATCGAGAATTTAATATTTGTAGTTGGATTAAATGGATTCGGATAGTTCTGATAAACAGTAAATTCGGTTGGAATTTCGCTATCTTCAGCAACATCAGTAATACCATTTAATGCATCCCAAGTTGTATTCAATAAATCAATAGTGAATTTAGGATTATGGATGCCCCAGCTATTATCATAATAGATAGTTCTGATATTATATGCAGCTTCTAACTGAACTCTAGTCCATGCAGTTGAAGTTTCTGCATGTGGATCAGGGTTTGGTAATAAAGTACTAACTTTTTCAATTAAGCCGTGAACTTCTTCCTGTAAACCTTCAGTAACGCCATCACCATCATGATCGCCTGTACCTTTCCAGAAGAAATTAACGTCATGGAAATCAAGACCTAAAGAACTACCATGGCAAGTAGCACAAGCGTCCATGTTAGATTCACCGGTATCAATATTTCTCATACTGAAAGTGTGAGCTCCTTGATGAACTGCAACTTTAGATGCACCTAATGGATCAGGGTGCATGTGGCATGTAACGCATGCATCTTTTACAACAGTATCATGATTAGTTTGAGCAATAGTTTTGCCCCATGTAACAACGTTTGTTCCTAAGATAACGTCAGCTTGAGTAGCATAATGAGGTCCATAGTGAGAACCTGATTTTGTTGTGTAAGTTGCAGCATCTCTACGGCTCTGATGGCAATTCATACAAAGTCTTCCTCTTCCACCATGATCGACAACTTGGTTATTAGATAATTTAACATCAACTTTTCTTAATTGATGTTGAATTTCATTACTATGAGGTTCATGGCAGCCGGCACAAGAAATAGGATTATAGGTAGGATCAGTACTTGTAGTAGCTACACCATCAACGAAATCTTTGAAACCAGAACCTGTATGGCATCTAACGCAACTTTCGCGTCCAGGACCACTTGGTGAACTAGTTGGGTTAGCGTGAGCTGAATAATCCCATTGTTCTGCAAATACGTGATGTGCTCCGTTATCATGGCAATAAGCACAATTCTGAGAATCCATTGTAACAGAAATTTTAGAATTTTCTTTAGAGCTAAGTGGAGAAGCAGCATGAACACTTCCAGGTCCGTGACAAGCTTCGCACTGAACATTTGATAATTTCATTGCATCAGGATATTGAGCAACTAATTGATCATTAACGCCCGCACCTAAAACTGTCGGATAAACGAATGTGAAATCATCAAAACCATCATTAGCAGCTCTTTTATCATAACCGGTTGCATGGCAGGCTAAACAGGTTTCTCTAAAATAAGAAGTATATTCGCCATTGAAAGCTTCTGTTAATTGATTAGCATGACCTGTTTTTTCCCAGGCTTCTACAATTTCTCCGCCGAAGCCGGCAAATTTATGGCAATCCTTACATTTTTCAACGCCGATATATTTAGCGGCACTGATAACGATATCAGACTGATAACTGCCATCTTTAACTCTAAGAATATATTTACCCACTACATCAGGGGTAAAAGGAATAACAGTAGATGAAGAATCTAAACCACCTTCAACTGATCCGCCATAAACAGCAGCAGAACCGGCAGGTTTTTCTACTATTGAAAAAACCGGTGCGTTCAATCTTGCACCGCTTAATGTTGCTTTTAAATAGATTTTACTATTTACTCCGACAGTCTTTAATCCGTTATATTGAACGGAAAAGATATCAGTTGCGTTTAAATTCGCTTCTCTTGGTGAAACACCATAAGTTGTTAGGTTCATTGTCTGTGAATAAACAACTGTGGTTAGAAGCAAAGAGATTAAGGTAAATGCAGTGAACCTTCTAATCATACAGCTCCTCCTGGGTTTTGTATTGTTAATTCCATATTGTAATCTTCTTTTTTAAGATAAAAGGACATTTGACTAATATTTTCTTATTTACTGTTTTAATCTATAAAAAAATATAAAGATGTCAAAGTCTAAATAACAAAAAAAATAAAAAATCTTTATTATCTTTTTATCCTATTTATTATTATCGAATTGTATTTCATTTATTTTAGCAGTTGATTACAAATTGGTCTATTTGTATCTTTTTAAGTTCAATTTTAGGTTAAAATGCAAATATACAATACACTTACAAAGAAAAAAGAAGAATTTTTACCCTTAGACCCGCCAAATGTTACTATGTATGTATGCGGACCTACTGTTTATGACTTTTTCCATATAGGAAATGCAAGGACATTTATAATGTCTGATATGATTCGCCGTTATCTAATTTATAAAGGATTTAAAGTTCGCTTTGCTATGAATATTACTGATGTGGATGATAAGATAATTAGGAAAGCTAATGAAGAAAAAATTAGTGCATCAGAATTTTCTAAAAAATACGCCGGAGAATTTCTTCATGATATCGAGAGCTTAAAAATAAAAAAGGCAGATATCTATCCATATGCAACTGAACATATAGAAGAGATGATCGAATTAATAAAAGATTTAGAGCAGAAAGGTGTTGCGTATAATATAGATGGAAATGTTTTTTATGATGTAAGAAAATTTTCATCTTACGGAAAATTAAGTGGTAAGAATATTGATGATTTGGAATCGGGCGCACGAGTGGAAATAAATGAATCTAAAAAAAATCCGCTCGATTTTTCATTATGGAAAAAAGCAAAAGAAGGCGAACCTTCTTGGGAAAGTCCATGGGGGCAAGGTCGTCCAGGCTGGCATATTGAATGCTCTGCAATGGCAATGAAACATCTTGGTAAATCGATCGATATCCACGCAGGAGGCAGTGATTTAATTTTTCCGCATCACGAAAATGAAATTGCCCAAAGCGAAGCTTCCACAAATTGCCAATTTGCTAAATATTGGATTCATTTTGGATTTTTGAATATTGATAATGAGAAAATGTCTAAATCACTCGGTAATTTTTTTACTGCACGTGATGTACTAAAAAAATATTCTGCCGAGACCATAAGATTCTTTTTTGCGCAGACTATTTATTCAGGTCCATTAAATTTTTCTGATGAATTATTAGCCGCCGCTGAAAAAGGATTGGAGAAATTAAATAATCTTGTTCTCCATTCCCTTGATTATTTAAAAAATCTCTCATCTGATGCGGAGCGAAGCGAGTTTGATTTTCATAAGTATTATTCTGATTTCGAAAAGGCTGTTGATGATGATTTTAATACACCGAAAGGATTAGCAGTAATTTTTGAATTTATTAAAGATGCTAATAAGTATATTGCAGATCATAATTCTGATAAAGAATTTTATACCGGGATTATAGAATTCCTAAAAAAGACAGCACAAGATGTATTAGGTATTTTGCATATTGAAAATCTTAGTCAAGGAAAAGAATCTGATATTGAAGATGCGTTAATAAATTTATTTCTCGAACTAAGAATTAGATTAAAACAAGAAAAGCAATATCAATTAGCAGATGAAGTTCGAGATAAATTAAGTAAACTCGGAATTCAAATACAGGATAGCAAGACCGGATCCACTTACAAAAAAAGTTAGTATTATTAATTTCTAATTAAACCGGAAAGAATATGAAAAAGCAAATATTGGCATTTTTTTTAATTGCCGTTACTTTTATTAATGGACAGGGTTCAGGAGGTACAGATGCTAAGTTTGAATATCGCTCTCTAATTGATCTTCCGACTGCCGGAATATTAGAAAAAGGCTATGCAGGGATATCTACTGATTTTATGCCTTTTGGAACAGTAGTAACGAAATTAGAAGTTGGTGTATTTGAGAATTTTAGCTTCGGCATTTCTTATGGTGGCGGTAATATTATCGGTAGCGGAAAAGTTGATATGTATGAATTACCCGGTGTAAATGTAAGAGGACGATTATTAGATGAGACTGAATCAGCTCCAGCATTAACTATTGGTTTCGATTCTCAAGGGAAAGGATTTTATAATAAGGCTACTAAGAGATATGACCTGAAATCGCCCGGACTTTTTATTGCTGCATCCAAAAATTTTGCATTTCTCGGATATATAAGTTTTCACGGACTACTTAATTATTCTTTTGAACGACAGGATGGCGATAAAGATTTGAATATGGGAATTGGATTTGAAAAAACCATTGGCTCGCAAGTATCAATTATTGGCGAATATGATTTTGCTATTAATGATAATGGTTCAAAATCAATCGGAGACGGAAACGGTTATTTAAATATGGGTATAAGATGGACAATAGGAAATGGGCTTACGATTGGTCTTAACTTAAGAGATATGCTCTCGAATAAAAAGCTTATTAGCAACAAAGCTGATAGAGGTTTATATATTGAATTTGTTAGAGGTATTTTTTAATCTCTGTACTAAAAAACATACATATTAGTCTAAAAAAATCTACAATCCTGCCGAAATAAGTCAATTTTGACTTTCTTTTTGCCTTTTTCTAAGGCATAAATTTTGATATTATTATAATAGGAGTTTCAAAAAAGGGGAATAAAATGAAGACCTCATTAAAAGTATTTATAGTTGCACTTTCTATTTTTGCTACCGGATGCTATACACAGGTAGCAATGAGAGGAGAAAGACCACCGCGCGATGATCAATATGTTTATAACGACAATAATGATCAAGATAGCGGGTATACAGATCAGGAATATTCCGATGAAAATTATTCTGATGATTCTTACTATGAGGATCAATATTATGATGATTACTCAACCAATCAAGATATTTATATTGATTCTTATGGAAATGTATCGATATTAAATTCAAATACACAAAGTTATTTGCCATATAGAAGATACCTTAATGGGTATTATCCTTCATTAGGCATTACATACTCACTGGGATATGATCCATGGTATTATAATTATTATGATAGCTACTGGGGATATTCATATTATATGACACCCGGATATTACTCACCTTGGTATTATCCATATTCCTATTATTCACCATGGTACAATTCATATAATAATCATTGGAATAATTATACAAATCAATCGCCATATAAATATCGCACGAATGACTTTGCTCGAACAAGAGGAAGAGACGGCGAAAGAAATTATGACGACAGAAGAAATAGAAGCGGAAGCGATAGAACAACCGGAAGAACCACCGATGATTCATTTAGAAGAAGTCAAGGAAGAGATGGTAATACGGTGGATCTAAATAGAGCCGGCGTTTCAAGAAGTGGTAGTTCATCTTCTAGTGGTGCTGTAAGAGATAAAAGTGGTACTACACAGATACCAAAAAGAGGTGAAGCCGTTAAAAGAGAGAGACCAAGCAGTAGGACTGATTCTCCTAGCAATAGAAAGTCAGCTACTCCAACAAGACCAAGAACAAGGGATAATGATGGAGCAAGCAGAAGAAGTTCTGGAAGTTCATCACGATCTGGTAGCTCATCTCGTTCGGAAGGATCATCTAGAAGTTATAGTCCGCCACCTTCATCGAGTCCAAGCCCAAGCTATAGTCCGCCGCCATCATCTGCCCCTAGCAGAGGAAGCGATTCACCATCGAGATCAAGTGGCAGTAGCGGAAGTAGTAATAGCAGTGGAAGCAGCAGAGGCGGAGATAGATCACGAAGATAAATAATCTGTTATAAGTCGGGCAAATATGTTGGAATATTTTTAGACAACTTATACGGGTAATTAAATAAAAGGTAAATTTATGAAAAAATTAATAGTTCTAATTTTGGTTTTGGCTTCTGTAGCAATAAATGCACAGAACTATAATGATGCATTGAGACTAACTGAACATGGAATATTATCAAGTGCAAGAGCTCTTGGCATGGGTAATGCTTATACAGCATTAAGTAATGATTTCTCAGGTATTGCATTCAATCCGGCAGGTTTAGGACTTGTAAAAAAATTACAGCTTGATGCATCTCTTAATTATAATAATCAATCGACATCAACTGAATTTTTTAATAACAAGACTGATTATAGTAATGGCAATACGGGGTTCAATCAATTTGGATTTGTTTTTCCTTTTCCTACTTATCAAGGAAGTTTAGTCTTTGCTTTAGGATATAATCGTTATAAGGATTTCAATAGAGTAATGAAATATGACGGTTATAATAATGGAAATAATTCTATGATCCAGGATATGGTTTTATATAATGATGATATAGCTTATGACTTAGGGTTAAGTTATCCTATATATAATAATGATGGTTCTTATAATAGTGATGAAACGAGGATAAATGGAAGACTAAATCAGGACGGTACAATTTTGCAAGAAGGAGATATAAGTGCTTGGAGTTTCGCAGGTGCTATTGAAGTTCAGAAAAATTTATTTGTCGGTGGTTCGCTTAATATTATAAGCGGCGAATACACAAAAAATAGAGAATATAATGAGATAGATACAAAAGGTATTTATGGAAATGATTTAGCTTTAGACCCCGATGATGAATTCACGAGAGGATTCGATAGCTTTTATTATAATGATATTCTTACATGGGACTTAAGCGGTTATGATGCTCAAATCGGTATTCTTTATAAAGCCAATGATCTTTTGAATATAGGTGCATCGATTAAATTTCCAAGGACTTACACAATTAAAGAGGTGTTCAGAGAAGATGCAGAAAGTTTTTTTACAAATGCTAATTATTATTTAGATCCACCTTATGAAACTGCACTCCAATATGATATTACTACACCTTATGAATTTTATCTTGGTGCGGCTATACACTATAAAGATTTAACTATCAGCGGTGATGCAAAGATTATTGATTATACTCAGATGGAATTTACTGATGGATTAGGCGAAAGAGATATGAAAGATAAAAATCTCGATATGAAAGACCTTTTGACGAGTGTTACTAATTTCAATTTGGGTTTAGAATATGAAATTCCTTATACGGGGATAGCTTTAAGAGGTGGGTTTATGTATTACCCATCGGCATTCAAAGGAGACCAGAGTGATTTCGATAAAAAATATTTTACTGCCGGTATCGGTATTGCAACTGATAAGAATTTATCATTAAATATAGCTTATGCTCATGGTTGGTGGAGTGATTTCGGCGATAACTATGGTACGAACGTTTCTAGGACTTTCCAAGACGTTTCTGTGAATAATCTATTAATGACAGTTTCATTCAAATTTTGATTCCTATATTGACAACACTCCTAAAGCGGCTTATTTTAAATAAGCCGCTTTTTTATTATATGGAGGAAGTATTAGAGGTTTAGTTTCAAGGGTGGAAAGTAAAGACTATTTTCTTTTCGATAATGAATACAATATTATCCGTTGCTCTCTTCGTGGTAAATTCCAGAAAGATTTTAATCTAAAAAGAGGGAAACTATTTAAATTAGATATTGCTATGGTGGGTGATTATGTTGAGTATGAGCTTAATCAAGATGGAACAGGCGTAATAAATAGTATTGAAGAAAGGGAAAATTATATTTCTCGAAAAGCACCGCGCATGAAAGGCGCTAGTACACGTGGCGAAAGATTGGAGCAAGTTATAGCTTCTAATATTGATCAAAACGTAATTATAACTTCCTCAGATATGCCCCGTTTTAATAATAAAACATTAGATCGATTTTTAGTTTCCTCAGAAAGCTCTCACATTCAATCTCTGATTGTAATAAATAAAATTGATTTAACCGATCCTGAAGAAGTTGAACTTTGGCGTGAATTATATACATCTATCGGTTATAAAGTAATCCTATCGAGTACAATTTCCAATATTGGTCTCGATAGAATATCTGATGAAATTAAGGGTAAGAAGAATTTGTTTTGGGGAAACTCAGGAGTTGGGAAATCCTCTATACTTAATCATCTATTCCCCGAATTGAATTTAAGAATCGGCGAAGTTAGTGATTTTACATCCAAAGGAAAACACACAACCGTAACAAGTGTGATGCATAAAGTAGATTCAGATACTCTAATAATTGATACTCCGGGAATAAGGGAAATTGATCCTTATGGTCTAACAGAAGAAGACCTATCTCACTATTTTATTGAATTCCAAGAATACATTAATGAATGTAAGTATAATAGATGTACTCATAATCATGAGCCGGGGTGTGCAGTTTTAATAGCATTAGAAAAGGGGGAGATATCTATCGAAAGGTATGAAAGTTATTTAACTATCTTAAATACTATCGAGGAGGATATGAACTATTGATGCTTTTTAATAAAAGCTTTCATCGCTAATATAAATTTATGAACAACATCATCAGGCACACCATCGAAGTGATGTCTCTTTAATCTCATATCGCATTGGTCATTTACGTAATCGATTAAAACAAACTCATTGTTTTCAGTAAGTGCAATTTCGGTGGAAAAATAATCGAGATCGACAATCTTTGCAATCTTACCTACAATTTTTTGTAATTGGTCTAATTTTAGTTCTTTAACTTCATGTGGTTTGAAAGAATGATAAATATGAGTTGTATCGTCCCACCATACGGGTATTATTTTTCCAAATGCGTAAAAGACTCTAAACCAAGCTCTTCTACCATTGAAAATTTTGGGAAAGATTTTTCTTTGAACTAAAAAATGATCATCAGTAAATTGAAGTCGAGCTTCATGTACTTGGTGTAATGTTTGAGCATCAACTACCACACCTTCACCACCCCCGGTATAGAAGGATGGTTTAATCACAAATGGAATACCAATATTTGATAAATCTTGTTCAGACAATGGAAGTATTGGAGTATGATCAAAGGGCTTTAAAATTATTGTATCCGGTACGCAATGCCCTTGCTCAATTAATCTATCGTGCATCTCTGATTTTACGATAGCTTTCTTAACTTTTGAATATGGGTTTATTAAATAAGTTTTTCTTTTTTCAAAAAGCTTTACTAATGGCTCAAAATCAGAATCAACATCAGAAGCTCTATCTAAATAAAAATCAAATGAAATTTTTCTATTGCGTACGTCTTCGGTAATTTCCTTAATATTATATTTACCAATAATGAATGTAGTTAATCCATCTTGTTGAAAGATATTCTCAATTAATTCGATAAAATCTATATCGAATATCCATTGGAATGATATGGCTAAATTATATTTTTTCATTTTCAAATTATTGATTATTGTAAAGATATTGAAATAGTAACAATGGTTCAATTTTTTTAGCTTGTTATTAAAAATCAATAAAGGTATTTTTTGCTTCAAAATAAAGGTTATAATGAGAAAAATAATTCTCTTAATATTTGTTATAATTTTTGCTGCTTGCTCTGTGGAAAAGGAGACAGTAATAAATGAAATAGAAAAACAAACAATTCCTCGTAACTATAAAAGATATGCTTTAGAACGATTTATTCAGGGCAATACTTATGAATTGCAAAATAGATATGACGAAGCGGTTCGGGAATATTCCGAAGCGGTAAAATATGATCCTAACGCCGGAATTTATTATAGTCTAGCAAAATCATATTTTCGACTTAATCGATTAGATATGGCTCTCTTCAATTCAAAAAAAGCAATTTCTTTAGATTCGCTGAATAAAGATTATTTATACTTATTAGGTGCGATATTCTCCACCAATAAACAAATCGATTCTGCTGCTCTTTGTTATGAAAAAATAATAAAATTAGATTCTACTGATTCGGGTGGCTACTTTAATTTAGCGGAACAATTAGAAGCAACAAAACCTTCAGAATCATTAAAGCTCTATAAAAAAGTAATAGATATGATTGGACCTGAATGGGGAGTTCTTATAAAAATTGCTGACTTAAATGAACGACTTGGAAACGTAAAAGAAACAATTAACACCATTGAGGACTTATTAGATATAAATCCTTCAAGTCTTGAACTAAGGAAAATGCTTATCCAATCATATATTAAGAATGATAATAACGAAATGGCGTTTAAGCAGATTGATGAAGCGATGATAAGTTATCCTGATGATGTTGATTTATTAAATTACAAGGGTGATTTATTACTCAATTCAGATAAATATAAAGAATCAGCTGAATTGTTCTATCAACTGGCTGAAAGTGACGAAGTGCATAATCAAAAGAAAATCGAAATAGGTCAGAGGTTTTTTGGATTAGCTGATAAAGACAGTTTAAATATGGATTATGCTTATAATATATTCTCAAGAATAAAAACCGACTCGAATGATTGGGAAGTCCCTGCTTATTTGGGAGAAATATTAATACAAAAGAAAAAAGACTCATTAGCAATCGAGTATTTTAAGCAAGCATCGAAGTTAGCGAATTGGAATCCTCAATTATGGGTAAGGTTGGGAGGACTTCTATTTGATTCGGGTCATTATTCGCAAGTGGTAGATATGATGAAAGACGTTGCAGATAAATTTCCAAATGATTACGCTATTAATCTCATTTATGGTCTAAGTTTATCTCAGGAAAGTAAACCTGGCGAAGCAGACAAATATTTATACAATGCAGTAAAAATTAATCCAAATGATTTAATGGCACTTTCGGCTTATGGATTTAATCTTAATCAATTGAAAAAGAATGACGATGCAATTATTTATTTAGAAAAAGCTTTGATCATAGCTCCTAATGACGTTCAAACAATGGGTGTGCTAGCAATGATTTATGAAAATCGAAAACAGTTTCCTATCTCAGATTCTTTATATCAAAAAGCATTATCTTTAGATGCGGAAAATATACTAATATTGAATAACTATGCCTATTCGCTTTCTAATAGGGGAATTAAATTAGAAGAATCTTTAGAAATGTCCCGAAAGACGGTTGAAAAAGAACCGGAAAATTCATCTTATCTTGATACTTTGGGATGGATTTATTATAAAATTGGGAACTTTAAAGAAGCTGAGTTTTATATTAAAAAGGCAATAGAAAAGGATAAAAATAACGCCACACTATTGGATCATTTAGGCGATGTCTATTTTATGAAAGGGGAAAAGAAAAAAGCAATGGAATATTGGGAAAATGCTTTTGAATTAGACCCTGCTTTAGAGAATTTAAAAATAAAAATTGATAAAGGGGAATTGTGAGAATTTTTTCATTAAGAAAAATTGTACTTTATTTTGCAATGATATTATTTATTTCGGCATGCATGCCTGTGGAACAAAGCTCGCCCGAGGCAAGTATGTCAACCGATAGACTAATGAGAAGATTAGAATCGAATCGAAGAAATATAAGAACTTTTCGAGGCGTTGGATCGATCACAATTAGGACTGATGCACTCAATGCTACAAGCAATATAGAAGTATTAGTTAAGAAACCGGATTCATTAAAAATTTCTTTATTCGGACCATTCGGAATTGATCTTGCTCAAATATTAATCGCAAATGATAATTTTCAATATTTCGATGTAATGAATAACGTTCTTTATTTCGGAAAAGTAAAAAAAGGTATTGTTAAAAAATTATTAAAAATAGATATTGAGTTAGAGGATTTAGCAAATGGATTAGTTGGTTCAATTAATCTTTCGGATAAACTCCAATTAACTCCGGATAAATTTGAAGTAACAAGTAATTTATTCAGTTTCATATATATAGATCCCCTTACAAGGAAAGAAGAACTTTATATTGCGAATAAAAGTAATCTTGCTATAATGGAATATCGTATTACGAATCAAAAGGGGGATGGTATTTTAGAAGGAAATTATAGCATGTTTCGCGAGTTTAGTTCTGTGCAGTTACCTTCAAAGATTGATCTAAATTATCCAATCAGTAATCAAAGACTAAAAGTAGATTATAGAACGATGACTGTAAATAATGCATTACCGGATTTAACCATAAAATTGCCTGATGATGTAGAACGAATTGAATGGAAATAATTAAAAAATTATTTTTATTAATAGTTATATTTTCTGCTTCTTTATTTGCTCAAAGCAAAGATAGTGTAGCAGTTAAAAATAAAGAGCTAAGTCAGCTCCGCAATGATATAGTCTCGCTTGAAAGAGAACTCCGCTCCATAAGCAGTAAAGAAAAAGAATCCTTAAATGCACTTCAAAAAATCTCACAACAAAATCTACTTCTCAATAAAGTAATTAATAACCTCATCAACGAAGAAAAATTAAAACTTAATGATATTAAAGGAATAGAAAACCAAATTGGAATTATTGAGAAAAGAATCTCTTTAATGCGTGAAAAATATTCCAATTACTTAGTTTGGGTTTATAAAAATTTAGGCACCTCTCCATTCAAATATCTTTTAAGTTCATCTTCTCTTAATCAAGCAATAATGCGTATTCGATATCTTCAGTTTATCTCCGAGAGTAATGAAAAAACTATTGAAAGCTTAAAAACTAATCGGAGAGAATTAGCATCGTTAAAATCAAAACTTCATACTGAATATAATGATAAGGAAATTTTGGTAAATCAAAAAAGATTAGAACAGGGAATGCTTACCGAAAAGGAAAAAGATAGAAGAGAATTAATTTCAAAGATGAAAAAGAATCAAGTTATTATCACCGAAGAGATTGATGAAAAGCGAAAAGCAGAAATAGAAATTAAGAACTTGATAACCAGACTTATCGAAAAGGAACGTGAAAGAAAATCTAAATTATTAGAAAAGAAAGCTGAAGGTAAACCGGTAATCGATTACAATTATAATTACGCTAATCTTGCAGAATTTGGTCAATTGAAAGGGAGACTTATCTGGCCCATTAGGGATGGAAAAATTGTTCGCAAGTTTGGCGAAAATAGAAATGAAAGATTGAATACAGTTACACTTAATTATGGAATCGATATTAACGTAAAAGGTGATGATTATATTTATAATGTTGGTGAGGGCATTGTTTCAGTAATTGATTATATACCGGGCTTTGGCACTGTGCTTATTATTACTCATAAAAATGAATACAGAACTGTCTATGGACATATAAAAGACATTAAAGTAAGAGAAGGAGACAGAGTTAAAGGAGGGGATATATTAGGTTCTATCAGTGAAAGTCTCGAAGGAAAAATTCTTCATTTTGAAATTTGGAATGAAAGAAATTATCAAAACCCGGAAGTGTGGTTAGTTAGAAGGTAATAATTGTTTAATTACAGAATTTTGTTCCGTAGTTTTACTTCACTTTCCTTTCTGCAAATAGCAAATTATTTAGTCCCACTTATAACATTTCCTTACTTGCTTCGCACTCTCGGTCCAAAAAATTATGGTGTTGTAATTTTTTCTGGAGCAATAGCTAGTTATTTTGCTTACTTTATAGACCTTGGATTTAATTATTCCGCCAATCAAAAAATTGCTCTAATAAATGATTCATCTTCAATATCAAAATTATTCACTTCAGTGCAGATAATAAAATTAATATGTTCCATTTTGTCTCTCTTTGTCATTTCAATAATTCTTGTCTTTTTAAAAATATCGCAATTGCAATTTACTGTTATACTTTACGCTATTTTTATTGCTATTTGTAATTCTCTATACCCAACATGGTTTTTCCTTGGTAAGGAACTATCTCATTTTTCTGCTTTAATAATTGCCCCTGTTCGGATTTTGTCGTTAGTACTAATTTTTAGTTTTGTTATCGATAACAATTCGGTAGTAGTTTTAATGCAGATATATTCTATTTCTTCATTAATGATATTTTTGTTAAGTATAATTTTTCTAATTAGACGTTTTCGCATAAAAATAATTATTCCATCTTTAAGTATTATTAAAAGCGAATACCTAGAAAGTTTAAAAATATTTAAAGGAATTGGGGCTATTAGCTTATATACAGCATCTAACAATTTTCTTCTTGGAATACTCACAAACAATACAATGGTTGGTATATTTAATGCCGCTGATAAAATCCGAATAGCATTTCAAAGCGGAGTTACAATTTTTGGACAGTCTTTATTTCCCCAAGCAGCACGTAATATAAAAGAGGATAAAGATAAAGTAATTAATGAACTAACTAGATTTATGTTTATAGGTACTGCTGTCATTCTGATATTTTCAATACTTGCCTACTTTCTCTCATCGGAAATTATTCTGTTAATTGCGGGAGAAAATTATTTGCCATCAATTAAAGTTTTTAGAATACTCTGTTATATTCCATTTTCCGTCATTGTCAGTAATATATTAGGAATACAAATTATGTTAAATTTAGGATTGACAAGGGAATTTAATATAATTATTTGGTGTGGGGGTATATTAAATATTTTGATGCTAATAATACTTATTCCCCTATTTTCCGTATTAGGGGTAGCATACTCGGTTTTACTTACCGAATCGTTTATTTCACTTTCTATGTTAATCATCCTTAGTAAAAGGGGTATTATCGGTAATGTATGATTATTTAATAGTTGGTGCAGGTATATCCGGTATATCTTTAGCAGAAAGGTTGGCTAATGATGCCGGATATTCTGTAATGCTAATCGATAAAAGAGATCATATTGGCGGTAACTGCTATGATTATTTTGATTCACATAATATCCTAGTTCACAAATATGGTCCGCATATTTTACATACAAATAGTCTTGAAGTAAAAAGATATCTTTCGCTTTTCACGCTCTGGATTCCATATAAGCATAAAGTCAAAAGTAATTATCGGAATAAATTATATACATTCCCGATTAATGGAGATACGATAAATCAGTTTTATGATCAAAATCTTAAAACTCGATCCAAAGTTAAAGAATTTTTGAGTGTTTCTATTTCTAGTTCAAAGCAAGAATGCAATTCAGAAGAATATTTGCTGAATCGAATGCCAAAGGATTTATACGAAGCATTCTATAAATATTATAGTTATAAGCAATGGGGAAGGTACCCATCAGAATTGCCTAAATCAATTTGCTCGCGTATCCCAATTAAATTAAATAATAATAATTATTATTTCACTGATAAATATCAGATGATGCCTGCTGAAGGTTTTACGCAAATGTTTAAGAAAATGCTTTCTAATAAAAAGATCGAAATGGTATTGAATACAGATTATGCCAAAATTTTAGGAAGTATAAAATTTAATAAACTTATTTACACAGGTAAAATTGATGAATATTTTGATTTTATGTATGGTGAATTATTCTATCGATCTCTAAAAATGCAATTCAAAAATATCGATATAGAATATTTTCAAGAAACTGCTGTTATAAATTATCCTGAACTTAAACCGAAATACACACGCATTAGCGAATATAAATATATAACTGGACAGAAATCGAATTCAACAACAATTAGTTATGAATATCCATCTGATAAAGGTGAGGCTTGTTACCCTTTGAGGAATGAAGTTAATCTAGAACATTTAAATAAATATAAAAAACTTGCTCAAAAATATCAAAATGTCATATTCGCTGGAAGATTAGGGGAATATAAATATTATAATATAGATCAGGCAGTTTGTAATTCATTAAGAATTTACGAGAAAAGCATTAATAAAAAATGAAAATTGCAGCCGTTGTAGTTACATATAATCGTCTCGAACTTTTAAAGAAATGCATTGATGCTTTGAGAAATCAAAGTTATCAACTTGATCGTATAATTATCATTGATAATTCAAGTGGTGATGGAACTTGGAAATATTTGCTAAGTTTGGATTTTGTTGATAGCGTTAGACAGCAAAATAGCGGAGGTGCTGGAGGGTTTTGTGCGGGAATTAAGAAAGCATATTCCGAAGGCTTTGATTTGGTCTGGTGTATGGATGACGATAATGAACCCGAATACAATTCCTTAAAATATTTACTAGAACGCGTGGATAGTGATGAGAGAATTTTTAATTCGTTGTGTATTGAAAAGATAACTAATGATCCTTGTTTTGGTTTATACATAAATGGAAAACTATCTCTCGATATAAATGAAATAAGTAAAAATGAAATTATTAAATCCGCGAATTTCTTCAATGGGACTTTAATTCCCAGAGAAGTTATTAAGAGGATTGGTTTCCCGAATCCACACTATTGGGAACAAGGTGATAATTTTGATTACTTTTTAGAAGCGATTGAAAAGGGTATCTCTTCTATAACAATCACAAAGTCCATTATCTATCATCCAAAACAGAATTATAAACTTATTAAATTTTTCGGCAAGGATTATAAATATGCAATTATGAGTTCATTTAAGAAAAGAATCTTTATAAGGAATATTTTATTCATTTATAAAACTCGTAGCAGTTTTACATTAAGAAATATGTTTCGAATAATTGTGTTTGAATGTATTGGTATATTTAAATACCAACCGGGTAGTGTTTTGTCTTTTTTATCGGGTATTGTAATTGGATTATTTACGACAAAAAAAATTATATTATTGAATAAGGAATATCCATTAATATGAGATATATATTAACAACTGTCGATTCGATTCAGAAATATCGATTTTTTGATAAGCTAAATAGAGCAATTAAACTACAATCGAACGAAATTGTTTTTGTTACAATACGATTATCTATTTATTTAATTGGAAAGTTATTTGGAAGAAAAGTCTTTCTACTAAAAAAATCTAAAATCAATAATTCCAAGAATAAAGAAATTTGTGAAAACGAATTTCTCGAAGTTAAAATTGGGCAAATCGATAAAAATTTAGCTTCGTTGATATATTCTAATTCAAAAAGATTAATACATTCATTAAATGAAAAATATTTTTTCAAATTGATTTATATTTTCAATGGACTTGGAGTAATTGATAGAGCAGTGGAAGATTTTGCATTCGATGTCGGTATTAATTGCAAATACTTTGAGCTCTCCAATATCAAAGGGAAGATATTCCTTGATAATTATGGCGTCAATGCAAATTCATCACTTTATACTGATATAGAGCAATTGAATCATCTTGAAATAAATCTTCCATCTTATAATGAATGGTATAAAAATTATATAGATAAAATAAAATTTGATTCATATTTACCTCAAGAAAAATCTGCAAAGAAAATTAACTTTTGGTATGCATTGGATTTGTTTGGATTTTGGTTTTTGAATGTGCATCGGCTTTCTAAGAAGAGTATAATAGAAAAAATTAAAACAAAATTATTTCTTAGTCGATTATCCAGAATAAATAAAAATGATTTCGAAATCAAAAAACCATTTATATTAGCCCCTCTGCAAGTATCCGATGATTCTCAATTACTATTTCATTCTTCATTTAATAATATCGAATTAATAAATGCAGCAAATAAAATTGCTAATGAAAAAGGGATGAGTCTCGTTGTAAAAATCCATCCTGCTGAAGAGAATATTAAATTTATAAAAAACGTCTTCCGTCTTAAAGACGAATGCGATTTTATATTATCAAACAGTAACATATATGAATTACTTGAATCGTGCGAATTAATTATTACTATAAATTCTTCAGTCGGATTATTAGCCAAAATAATGGAGAAGGAAGTTATTTTTATTGGAAGAACTTATTACGAAAAAATAAATTCACAAAATATGCCGACTTACATAGAAAGCTTTCTTCTCAAAACAGATTTTTGGGATAATAAATGTGAATTAAGCGAGAATGAGATTTTCAGATTACTAAATTAATTTCTTGAATAGATTTATAAATATTTTCGGATTAGTTTTAATTGCTTTAAGAATATTCACAGGTAACTTGATAAATGAAGAATTGAGATATGCTGATAATAATTCTCGTTTTATCTCAAATTCTTTAATATTGATCTCCTTTATGACTAAATCCGAATAGCAGTCAAATTTTAAATATTCATTCCTTTTCGTAATAAAATTACTAATTAATTCATTATAATTTTGAGACGAATATCCATTCTTAGTTATTCTTATATTAGTAAGCACTTCAGGAATATTTGAAAATTTATGTGTAGTGCCATATTTAAGAAAGAAGTTTAGGTCTTCGGGATAAAATCCATCTTGTAATTTAAATTCGCATATATTATAATTTCTATATACAATAGTTGGGTTATAAAGTGAAGGTGCTAAATTAAAAAGGTTATTAATAATTTCGTTATGCTCTTTAGGCGGAATTATGGATTTAGGGAAAATTCTATTATTCTCACTTATATATTTTATCCCTGTCCCGACAGCATCGATCGAATTACTGCTCTCTAAAAATGTAATTTGCTTATTGAATTTATCGCGCAGATAAATATCATCGGAATCAACTCTTGCTAAAAAGGGAGTATCAACAAAATTCAAACCATAATTAAAAGAATCAATTATTCCGCTATGCTCTTTATTTAACAAAATAAATCTTTTATCTTTAATTGATTGAATTAATTCTATAGAATTATCAGTCGAACCATCGTTGATTAGGAAAAGATTAAAATTATCGAATGATTGATTAAGAAGTGAAGAAATAGATTGCTTTATAAATCGTTCCGAATTATAAAATGGCATAATAAGTGAAAGTGTTTTTCTTTTATTGATATTACTCATAATTATTATAAAATTTTGTGAAAATAGCCATTATTGGTTCTCATGGATTCAATGTCGTTTATGGAGGATTTGAAACCTTCATACGAGAACTCATTATTAATATGTCCAATCGAGATATTAGATTTATTGTTTATGCGAGACGCCATACAGTAAATGTTTTTGAACCATACTCTTCTGAAAAAATTACTATTGTAAATTTAAGAACAATTGAGAGAAAAAATCTCGTTCAATTTACTCATTCCTTAAACGCAACTTTTCGTTCATTTTTTATCCAATGTGATATCGTTTTATATGTCAATATTGCAAATGCGCCTTTTGCTTTAATTCAAAAACTATTTACAAGAAGAAAAGTAATAATATGTGTTGATGGTATCGAATGGAAGCGTAAAAAATGGAATTTAATTGGTAAAGGATATTTTTATTTATGCGCTCGCTTTTCGAAATATTGTACTCATCATCTTATAGCGGATTCAAAAGAAATTGTTTCTCAATATAAAAATCAATTCAAAGCAGAATCAAAATATATCAGCTATGGGGCAAATACTTACTTTTCAGAAAAAGAAAAAATAGAGTTTGAACCTAATTCCTATTATTTAATAATTGGTAGAATAATTCCGGATAACAATATTGATTTTTTAATTAATCATTTACTAAGATCAAATACCAAAAAACAAATCGTGCTAGTTGGCGAATTAAAAAAATGTTATAAATACCAAAATGATATCATTAAAATTGCTGATTATAGGGTGATAAAAGTAGGATTGATTACAAGTATAAGCCGTCTTAATTTATTATTAAAAAATTGCTTTTGTTATCTGCATGGACATGAGTTTGGAGGGACAAATCCTATACTACTCCAAGCACTCGGGAATGGTGCACTTACATTTGCTCTAAATACCGCATATAATCGAGAAGTGATATCTGATAAATATGGATTATTATTCGATAAAAACTCATTCACACATAAAATAAAAAATATAGAAGATGGGAAAGAAAATTATAACAAAATAAAAATCCTTGCTAAGGAATATATTAATGAAAAGTATAATTGGAAATCAGTTGTCGAGCAATATTACGAATTATTTACGAATTGTAATTAACAGAAGTGTTTTCGCATTAATATTTTTATTTATCAGTTGTAACATAGTATTTGCACAATCGAAATGGTTTAATGAAAACTCAACTTATATTAAACTAAAAGTCGGAGCCGATGATATTTATAGAATCTATGGAGAAGATTTCAAAAACCTAGGTATAAATCTTTCGACTGTAAACTCTGCATCAATAAAAATATTTTATCATGGTGAACAAATTCCGATTTACGTAAAGGACGATGGCTATTCTTTTTTTGAGGAAAATGATTATATAGAATTTATTGGTTATCGAAATTATGGCGGTCAACATAGAAAAATCGCTCAATATAATCATCCATATAACGAATACTTGAATCGATATACGGATTCTACGACATACTTTATTAATTGGGGTGGGGAGCCGGGGTTGCATATCAACTCAGAATCCCCTGAAACTAATAATAATATAATTGATTATTATTATTCGATAATTCATCTCGAACAGAACAATGTATTCGATTACTCAGTCGATAATCTGGTTAGGAAGGAATACCCGGATTGGATCGAAAATGAGACTTGGGCGCAAGGGTTATTAAATGCAGGTGGTAAAATTAGCCAGAATTTTACTTGCTCAAATATAATAAAAGATAAACCTTTTTATTTTTACGCAAAACTTCAAAGCTTTGGTACTGATCGACAAACAAATTCGCATCTTGTTGCTCTTGGAATAAATAACGAAAATAAATATTACGATTCAACTTATATTGATAAGGCAAAACAAGTTGTTCTAAATTCAATTGATAATTCGAATATATTAAAAGAGGGTACTAACTCAATACAAATACATTCCTTTCCGACAGGGGGATTATTAAATTCTACTTTATTCGATTGGTTCGAAATCGAATATCCACGAAAAATTAATTTAGTACATGATTCTCTAAGTTTTCGGTTAATAGGAATTAACGGACCAAAAACACTTTTAGTTAATAACATAACATCAAATAATTACTCGGTTTGGGTTATCGCTGATAGTATTAAGAAATTAGTACCACTTCCATCAAATAATCAAATTCAATTCTCTATAAAACCAGCCGATAGCACAAAAGTTTTTATAAAATCTGAATCGAAAATTAATAAACCAAGAATTTTAGGAATAACTTCATTCAAAGATTATTTGCTTGAAAATTCTAAATCGAATCAATATTTAATTATAACAGCAAAACCATTCATTCAAAAATCAAAAGAATATTCTGAATTTGTAAAAATCAATTATAATAAGACAATCAAGGTAATAGATGTTGAAGATATCTATGACCAATTTTCTTATGGTGACTTTAACCCTGGGGCTATTAGGACTTTTATTCGATATGCCTATAAAAATTGGTCATCTCCAAAAATAGAATATTTATTTCTTATCGGAGCAGCTACTCATGATTATTACGGATATCGCCATATTAATGGAGGATTCCCGGAGGTTAAAAATTATGTTCCATCTTACGGTGCTCCTGTTAGTGATAATTGGTTTGGAATTATTGATTCCACATTATTAACACCTCAAATTAGAATCGGAAGACTGCCAATTAAAAACATTGAAGAATTTGATAGATACTATACTCGACATAGAGATTATCTAAATGCAGAATTCAGTGATTGGAATAAAAGATTTCTTTTCTTTTCTGGAGGGAAGGGAGATAGCCAAGCCGAATTAGATGAATTGAAAAATGCTAATGATTTTGTAATTGATAGTCTCATTACACCACCGCCAACCGGAGGCGAGTATTACCATTTCTATAAAACAATCTCTCCTTTGACTAACTTCGGAAATTATTCACCTGAATATGTATCTGAAAAAATTCAAGAAGGTGGAATTTTTATTTCATACATTGGGCATAGCGGTACACGTACTTGGGATAATACGATCACTGAACCTGCTCAATTAAAAAACAAATTTGATAAAGCTCCTTTAGTAACAGATTTTGGATGTGTTACAGCAAAATTCGCCGAGCCTGATGTAACATCTTTTGCTGCATTAATGACAATTGGAGAAAATAGCAGTGCCATTTCTTACATTGGTAATTCATCTGCAGGGTTCATTTCAACAGCAATTGAAGCACCAAAACTATTTTATTCTTTTTTGCTAAACGATTCGTTGCATAACATTGCTTCCTCCCTTATAAAAACAAAATCTGAATTAATAAAAAATAGCGGCTATTCGGAAATAGCAAAATTATTTTCATTAACAAGCACTGTAATCGGAGACCCAATAATAAATCTTCGACTTCCAAATAAACCAAATTTAAAAATTGAAAAGCTCACTTCAGAAAAAGATTTGAACAGTATCTCTGAATTAGAAGATTCGGTAAAATTTAACTTAGTATATAAAAATATGGGATTAGCAATTAGTGATTCATTCCTGTTAAGTCTTGCATATAATTATGATTCTCAAATCATAAAAAATTTCACTCTATCAGTTCCGACATTAAAAGATTCTATAAGTTTTTATATACCGGTGAAAAATAGACCCGGCAAGCATAAACTAACTATTAATATTGACGCAACTAATAAAATTGATGAGTTTGATGAAAATGACAATATTCTTGAATATCAGATTGTAGTTAATATGACTAAATATTTGCCAATATTAGCATATACTTATGAAAATTGTAAAACTGATACAATATATTTTATCAATCCGCCAAATACAGATTATTCAAAAGCACAATATTATATCTCTGCCAAATCCGACTTCACTAATCACAAGGTATATAATTCCTATCAATCCAAACCATATACCATAATTTCTTTAAGTGAATTCAAAGATGAGGAACGCTATTGGCTTAAAGTAGTTGATAAAGAGTTTACTAGCCCCACTTATTCATTTATAAAAACTTACAAATACAATTTCTTAATTGCCGATTCTACCGGGTTTGAAAAGCAGCAATTAACTAATATTGGATATAAAGACAATGCACTTGTTTTAACGAATAAGGATATAAAACTAGTTGTTAAATCAGCCGGATTTCATGATGGTAGAAGTGCACTGATTTTAAAGAATGATACAAACTATGTTCCCGAAAACTATAAAACCGGACATCATATTGCCGTTTTTGACAAAAATGATATGCATTTTGTAAATTATTTTTATTTCAATACCTATGCCGGAGGCAAGGATGCGATTGATAATTATAAAAAGTTATTGGATACACTTTCATCTACCTACATAGTTGCATTTGCAATCTCCGATGATGGAAGAATTACAGATCAAGAATTAATAGCCAAAATTAAATCGTATGGCAGCAGCTATATAGATAAACTGAAATTCAGAAGTTCTTGGGCAATGATTGGTTGGAAAAATGCTGCTCTAACTGAAGTGAAAGAAAAATATTCTTCACCTGCCGAAGGAGCAATCGAGATTAATTCGGATTATTCATTAAAGTCTTCAAATGGTAAATTAAAAACCATCGATATTGGTCCCGCAAGCAATTGGAAATCTTTTGAAATTAATTCTGACCTAAGCTACGGTACTAATATCAATAATTATATTTTAGGTAAAAAAAGAGATAATAGTTATGATACATTAAAAACATTTTCTAATGAACAGATAATTAATTTATCAGGAATAGATGCTAAAAAATATCCTTTTATTAAACTTGTATCAGAGCTATTTAGTAGTAGTTCTTCTATTTCGCCGAAGATAAAATATATCAGCGCAAATTATCAATCGGTGCCTGAATTATCTTTCGATATTACATTTAGCGACATAATGGGTGACTCTTTAAAGATAATTAATGGCAATTCTTATGCATTTAGGTTATTTAATCACGGAGAAGCTAGAGCGGAAAATGTATTAGTAAAATGTTCTGTTTTAAATGATGCCGGAAAAGTTGAAGGGATAATAGATAGCACGGTCCCTATCATTCTTCCACATTCTGAATCCGGAGGCGTAATGTCAATCAATCTTACAACTATTCAAGCCGGAAAAAAAACTTTGTTTTTTGAAATAGACCCGGAAAATAAAATAACAGAATTATATGAAGATAATAATTCGTTAATGAAAGATGTCTATTTTTATTCAGAACCATTAAAAATACGATTAGACCTCAAAATTGACGATAATGAAATATATGATGGTGATTATGTAAGCAGTAATCCGAATATTAATCTAAAAATTTATGAACAATATAATGCAATTGCGGGGGATACTTCTCTTATTACACTTAAATTAAACAGGAAGAGAATCTATTTAAATGATCCTCGAATAAAGTATGAGTTTCAAACCTTTCCTTCAATAGCTATTGACTTCAAACCGACATTAGATGATGGAGAGTATATTCTGGAATTTTATTTAAAGGAAAATCATTTAGTAAATTCCAAGGAATGGGTATTAACGAAAAATTTCAAAGTTACAAATTCGTTAGAGATTCATAATGTATATAATTACCCGAACCCATTTAGCGATGTAACATATTTTACTTTTAAGCTAACTCAAATACCCGATGAAATGAAGATAAATATTTTCACACTTACAGGTAGAAAAATCAGAGAAATTAAATTATTGGGAAGCGACCTTCAAAATGATTTTAATAGAATTTATTGGGATGGTAAAGATGAAGATGGGGAAGTAATAGCAAATGGCGTATATTTGTACAAACTAATTTCGATTAAAGATAATAAATCGGTTACTTCCATAAATAAACTTGCGATTGTTAGGTAAAATGAAAAAAATATTTTTTTTAGTTCTCCTTTTGTGTGCCGGAAAAATTCATGCACAATATTATTTAATGAATGGTGATAAAAGTTTTATAGGTGGTGCTGCGGGTATGACTTGGATTGATGGAAACCCGAATTATTCACTTCGATTTTTTCCGGAGTTCCAATTCGCGAATTTCGGTTTCGGACTTGATCTAAATCTTGATTGGAATTCGAATGGAAACATTAGGACCGAAAATTTTAATGAAGCTTCGGATTATATTAGCATTATTAGATTTATTAGATATGGACACAAAGGCGATGAAATCTATGCTCGAATAGGTGCTCTCGATTATGCAACTATCGGACATGGAACGATTGTGGGTTTATATAATAACAATACAAGTTTTGATTCAAAGAAAGTTGGGTTTGAGTTCGATATGGATCTTAATACATTCGGATTTGAAACTCTGTATGGCAATTTCGCACGAGCAGGATTATTTGCCGCTAGAGGTTATACGCGTCCTCTTCAATTCACCGATCTAAAGGATGCTCCTATTTTAGGAATGTTAGAGGCAGGGATTTCTATTGCAACTGACATGAATGAAAATGCAGGAATTTTATCTGCAACTTATTATCCCGAAATCGATCTATTGAGACCAACGAACGACAAAGGGAGCTTAACTTTTATTGGTTTTGATTTAGGACTTCCTCTTCTTCGAAATGATGTGATTAATTTAGATTTATACACAGATTTTAATAAGATAATTAATTTTGGATCAGGTGCAGCGATCGGTTTAATGGCTGATTTTAATGGGCTTGGTATTGTCGATATCAAAGCAAAAATAGAAAGACAATTTAATGGTGATAAATATATCCCAACCTATTTTAATGCTCTTTATGAAGTCGAACGCTTTAATTTGAATAAGAGTACAGGAGTAATTAATAGTAAAGTCCAACAGTTGGAATCAGCTACGGATCAAAGTAATGGGTATTACGGTGAATTGTATGGAAGTGCTTTGGGATTATTCAAATTATTAGGTAGTTTCCAAAAATTAGATCGAGTTAGTAATAGTGGAATTTTGCATCTTCGCGGGCAAATAGCACCGGAAAATTTGATGTTCGTTTTTAATCTAGGTTATGATAAAATTAATATCGGAAGCTTTAGTGATATATTTACAACCGATGAACATTCATATCTTTTCGCAGAATTAGGATATAAAATAAATCCTTTCTTACTTGCATCGGTCGTGTATCATTGGAATTTTACTCCAATAAGAGATGATTTGGATAATATAGTTGGCTACAAACCTCAGAAAAGAATTGAACCAAGAGTTTCATTAATTTATCCAATTAGTTTTTGACCAATTGCTTTTTAAGCTAGTGAATGTTTTCTAAGATAAATTTACTTAATTCTTCCACAGTGTGAAAAGAGTAATCAGGTTTATAACCTTTGAAATCATGCTTGGCATAATCATCATAAAGAACCGCTGCAGATTTAACGCCGGCAGATTGAGCCGCAGCAATATCCACCCACATATCACCAATCATCAAAACTCTTTCTTTCGGAATATTATATTTTTCTAAAAAGAGAAAAATTCCATCAGGTGCTGGTTTATGATCCTCTACTTCATCGCCTGTAACTACCAAATCGAAATAGCTCCTAATACCAAGTTTATTCAGTGTAATTAATGATGAATCTCTTCCCTTACCTGTATTTGTTGCAAGAATTATATCCCTTTCTTTAATATTTTTAAGTAACTCAGGCATACCCGGAAAAACATCTGCCATTTCATGGTGCTTATCATCATAAAACTGGTAATAGTCCTTTCTTACTATATCGTATCTGTCTTTAAACCATTTTTTCAATATTACATCTTCGGTAGGTCCAAATTCTTTTTGTATCTCTTCGTTAGTATAAGTTTTCCCAAAGTACTTTTCTGTTACATAATTAAAAGAAGCAAAAATTAAATCGAATGTAGAAGTCAAAGTCCCATCAATATCAAAAATAATTCCATCAAAATTTTTCACATTTTTCCTTAAGGTTCATTAATTATTGTTATTCGTCCATTCAAGTCGGAGATCATAATTTTTTTATTAAATAATTCTAAATAATTAATTACTCCATTTTCGTTCGAGAGTATTTGGGTTACTTTATATTTATTATCGATCGAATATAGACTTTTCCCTGATGCAAAATAGATAGCATTTTCATTCTGCAAAATATCGGAAGGGAATTTATCAAGATTAAAATTCAGTTTAATTTCCTTTATTATAGTTCCCTTATCGCAATTGATTACTAAAAATTTATTGCTGTCTGATTTTGCATAAATATATTTATTATCTTGTGATAGAGCAATCTTATCAAAAATGTTACGTTTATTCAGTTTCCATTCTGTTTTCCCTAGTAGTAAATCTATCCCTGAAAGAGTACCATCTTTAGAGAGCACAAAAATCTTTTTTCCGTCAGAAATAGGAGAACCATCAGTTACTTCATTATTATTACTTTCTCTCCATTTCCATATCATTAATCCACTTCTTGAATCAATAGAATAGAGAAAACCATCTCTGCTTGTAAAGAAAATTTTATTATCAGCATTTAATGGTCTATTAAGTATTAAACCTTTTGCAGAGGTATTCACCCAATATTCTTGAAGAGTCTCCAAGTCATAACAAGAAAGCTTACCGGAGATTGAGCCGAAGACTATAGCAGTATTTGACTTATTTAATTTGGGAATCATTAATTCTTTATTGCCCTTGTACTCGATAGTTAATAAGTCGGTTATAATCGGTTCGGAGAAACCGATAGTTTGAATTTGCTCACCATCTAGTTGACTTATACTAGAAAGGTCTCCATTAAGGTTAGCAATCGTAACAATTCCATTTTCGATAACGGGTGAGGATAGTGAGTTCCCGTAAGAATCATAATCCCATTTCTGTGTCCCGGTTGTGTCATAACAGCTTATTATACCTTCTTCTGAAAAAGTAAAAATTCGTTCTTTAGTTCTTAGTGGTCTAGAATGAGTTGAGGTATTGGTTTCTATCTTTAATAGAGCATTTGACAATCTATTCCCGATATCAGGAGTTTGTTTCTCCGATGTAGAAATATCTACCGATAAATCAATAGTTTCGAGTTTATCTTCGCTGCCATCAAGAGTTATTTTTGATATTGATATGAAATTACCATTCAATGACATTAAGTGATAATAAATATTGCCTTTGGAATCGAAAAAACCTTCCTGAAGTGATACAACTCTAACTCTATCAATTATTTCATTTGAACTTTTCCCTTGTGTAGGTTGAATAATTAATCCGATTTTATTGCTTTTTATTATTGATAAATATCCGCCTTCATTTGATATTCCGTCAGACAAAGAAAAGGGTAATATAGAAATTATGGAACGATTTCTTACATTTTCTTTAAGTGTACTCCCTAACCAAGAAAGATTTTCAATCGAAAAATGCTCATAATCTGAATAGGGGAGATAACCGTTTATAGCTGTAATAAGAAAATCACTAGTTTCAATTAATAAATTGTCTCCTTCGATTTTATCAAAATAATTTGCCCAATCATAAGCGTAATTCTTATTTTCGTTTTCACCTGGCAAGATTGAATAGGGAATTTTAAGTGAGTTTAGTAATTCATTTAAGAGTATATAATCGTTCTCATCACTTGTATAAGACAAATTACCTGTGATTATTAAATGGTCAATCCCGCTAATATTATTTAATGAATCGATAAGAACACTTAATTTTTGTAAATTGTCATTATTTCCAGATTCAATATTGGATATAAATGCAATTTTTTTATTCTGACCATGTAGAACAAAAGAGGATAATAATAGAATTATAAAGAGATTTTTCATTTTTCAGACAATTTAATTATTCAATTAATAAAAATACAAAAAATGAGCATCAAGTTAAATTGAATTTAGCAAGTCCTATGCCTATATTACTTGGTTAAATTTAAGAAAGAATATGGAATTAATAAGAAACTTTTGCATAATTGCACACATAGACCACGGGAAATCAACTATTGCTGATGGTTTACTGGAATTCACAAAAACCGTTAGCGAGCGCGAATCTAAGCAGCAGCTTTTAGATAGTATGGATTTAGAGAGGGAAAGAGGTATTACTATCAAATCCCATGCAATCCAGATGAAATATAAAGCCAATGACGGAAACTCATATATACTAAATCTAATTGATACTCCCGGACACGTTGATTTTACTTATGAAGTATCACGTTCCTTAGCGGCATGCGAAGGTGCGATATTGGTTGTCGATGCAGCTCAGGGTGTGGAAGCACAAACTATTAGTAATCTTTATATGGCGATTGATGCCGGATTGGAAATAATTCCGGTAATTAATAAAATCGATCTTCCTAGTGCTATGGTAGATGTAGTAAAAAAACAGATTATTGAGCTTATCGGTTGTAAAGATGAAGATATTATTTTAGC
Source organism: Melioribacteraceae bacterium (assembly GCA_023230485.1). Lineage (GTDB taxonomy): Bacteria > Bacteroidota > Ignavibacteria > Ignavibacteriales > Melioribacteraceae > BRH-c32. Next base: position 54,436 of record JALNXG010000004.1, on the reverse strand, counting down.
GAGTGCTAAAACAAGAGCGGGTATAGGGTTGATCTTAGAGGATATTATCGCTAAGGTGCCTCAACCAACTGGAGATGAAAATGCTCCTCTCCAAGCTTTGGTATTCGATTCAGTTTTTGATTCATATCGAGGGGCTGTTTCTTATGTTCGCATATTTAATGGTAAGCTCAAAGAAAAAGATCAAATTCGCTACTTCGTAAATGGGAATCAATATTTAGCTGAAGAAGTCGGCACTTTGCGGTTGGGAAGAATCAGAACCGGAGAACTACAAGCAGGGAATGTAGGTTATTTAATTTCCGGTATTAAAGACCTTGCAGATTCTAAAGTGGGGGATACTGTTACACATGCTCGGAATGGTGCAGAAAATCCTCTACCAGGTTATAAAGATATTAAGCCGATGGTTTATAGTGGACTTTACCCTACAAATACTGATGAATATGAGAATCTTCGCGATGCATTAGAAAAATTCAAATTGAACGATTCAGCTCTTTCTTATTCCCCGGAGACTTCAGTTGCGCTTGGATTTGGATTTAGATGTGGTTTCTTGGGGATGCTTCATATGGAGATTGTTCAAGAACGATTAGAGAGAGAATTTGATCAATCTATCGTTACGACTCTTCCTAACGTTGAGTATTGGGTTATAAACAAAAAGGGAGAAAAGGTAATAGTAGATAATCCTGCTGATATGCCCGTGCTTGGAGATATTGACCACGTAGAAGAACCATACGTAAAAGCTCAAATCGTTACGCCAAGTGATTACGTCGGGAACTTAATGCAGCTTGCGATTGAAAAAAGAGGTATATATATAAATACTTCTTATATCGATCCTACACGTGCGGATTTACAGTTTGAGTTTCCTTTATCAGAAATCATTTTTGATTTCTACGATAAATTAAAATCGATTTCCCGAGGTTATGCTTCTTTCGATTATGAGTATATTGGATACAGAACTTCTGATTTGGTTAAACTTGATATAATGCTTAATGGAGAAAAAGTTGATGCTCTTTCTATGATCGTACATGAAAAGAAAGCTTATGATTGGGGTAGAAAAGTAACAACAAAATTGAAAGATTTGATACCGAAACAGATGTTTGAAATTGCAATTCAAGCATCAATTGGTGCTAAAGTAATTTCTAGAACTAATATTAAGGCAATGAGAAAGAACGTCCTTGCAAAATGTTATGGTGGAGATATTTCTAGAAAAAGAAAATTATTAGAGAAGCAGAAAGAAGGAAAGAAAAGAATGAAGCAAGTGGGTAATGTTGAAATTCCGCAAGAAGCATTCTTAGCTGTTTTACAAATTGATGATTAAAGGGATTTGATAATTCTATGGCAAAAAATGAAACTCCAAAGGCTCAGTTCAAAAAAGTTCTTGAGTTTTTGAAAAATTTATTCTTCGCTGCGATTGCAGCATTAATATTAAAAACGTTTATAATAGAGACTTCTAGAGTACCTACCCCATCTATGGAAAAGACCATCATGGTAGGAGATTTTCTTTTCGTAAATAAATTTATATATGGATCATCATCTCCACGAAGCATTCCATTTACTAATATTGCACTTCCATATTTTCAGTTACCTGCGGTTAGAGAACCGGAAAAAGGTGATATAGTAGTTTTTGAATTTCCGGGTGATAAGGATGAGCTAAAGCCAGTCAATATTGATAATTACGTAAAAAGATTAATTGGAGAGCCGGGAGATACAATTGTCATTAAAGAAAAAGTAGTTTTTATAAATGGTATAGAAGCTGATATTCCTGTCCACATACAATACTTAAATGAAAACGCAATGCCAGTGACAGTTACTAATCCACGCATTTTTCCATCAGGGTCTAAGTTCAATGAAGATAATTACGGACCTGTTGTTGTCCCTAAGAAAGGGGATGTTATTCCATTAAATAAAAGTACGATAGAGAAGTGGCGAACAATTATTGATAGAGAGTTTGATAGAAGAGTAGTTACTATTGAAGGTGATCAAATTTTAATAGATAAACAACCGGTTACAAGCTATACAATTAAAAAAGACTATTTCTTTATGATGGGAGATAATAGAGATAATAGTTTAGATAGCCGTTTCTGGGGATTTGTTGCACGTGATAAAGTTGTGGGGCAGGCATTTTTTATTTACTGGTCATGGAACCCGGCAATCCCTTTTTCTGATTTCTTTGAACTGTTAGGTTCTGTTAAACTAAATCGTCTTGCTAAGTTAGTTCATTAATTATAATTAATCCGTTTAATTTAAATATTACTTATTCAGTAAAAGGAAGCTCTTTTTTATGAAAAGAATTATTCTAGTTATTTTCTTTTTTATTTCAATGAATATCTTAGCCCAAACTAAATATATGGTCTATTTCAAGGATAAGGGGATAGATCAAAAAAATAAGTTAAGTAAAACTTCTGAATATTATAAAGAAGCCGAAAAAGCACTCTCTCCTAAGGCAATTGAAAGAAGAAAAAAAGTTCTAGGCGAAGAATATATTGATTATTCAGATATAAGAATAAATGATGTATATCTAGAGAAGATAGAAGAAAAAGGGATAAAAATCGTACATAAACTAAAATGGTTTAATGCGGTTTCTGCTTTTTTAACCTCAGAAGAATTGGAAGAGCTTCAATTGCTCCCTTTCGTAGAAAAAATAGAGATTATAAAAACATTAAAAAGTGAATCAACCTCTTCGTACCCCATTCCATTTATTCCCGAAGGAAATGAAAAAGCATCACCTAATTTCACTTATTTTTATGGTGAATCACTTAATCAAAATATTTTATCCGATGTTCCTTATGTTCATGATATGGGAATAACCGGTGAAGGTGTTTTTATTGGATTATTAGATACTGGTTTTAGATGGAAATCAAATCCTCCTCTTAGAGGAAGAAATGTTTTCGCTGAATATGATTTCGTTCAAAAAGATTTAGTTACTTCAAATGAAAGCGGTGATGTCGCCACTCAAGATAGTCATGGAACTTCTGTTTTTTCATTAATTGGGGGATTTCAAAATGGTGAAATGATAGGTCCCGCTTTTAATGCTCAATTTGCATTAGCAAAAACGGAATTTGTCCCCACAGAAACAAATATCGAAGAAGATAATTATGCAGCAGCAATGGAATGGCTTGAGTCGCTTGGTGTCGATCTAACGAGTAGCTCCTTGGGTTATTCTACTTTCGATAAGGATCAACGTTCATATTCTTATGCCGAAATGAATGGTTTAACTACATTAGTTGCCAGAGCATCCGAAATTGCATTTAACAAAGGAGTTGTAACTCTTTCTTCTGCCGGGAATGAAAGAAATAATTCTTGGGGATATATCACTTCCCCAGCAGATGCATTGAATATTTTAGCAGTTGGTTCTGTAACAGGCTCTGGTGCTATCTCTTATTTTAGCAGTTATGGTCCTACATCGGATGGAAGAATAAAACCTGAAATCGTAGCTCAGGGGAGTAATACTTTAAATGTTACTACTGCCGGTAATTACACTTATGGCAGCGGTACTTCTTTCTCATGCCCAATAGCGGCTGGTGTAACAGCATTGCTAATGTCAGCACATCCTTATCTAAAAAATTATCAAGTTCGTGAAATAATGATGGAATCAGCAAGCAATTCAGATTCTCCAAATAATGATATAGGATGGGGAATTGTTTCTGCATTAAAAGCAGTTACTTATCCAAATTTAAGGGAATCAAACGGAAATATAGTTTTAACAAAAGCTTTTCAGAATCCTGATCAAATGAATGTGCAAACTCTTAAACTGCATTTTAAGGGAAGTAGTGGGATTGAACAAATGATTGCAATGAATTACCAAGGTGGCTATATTTTCACTACTACTCTACCTCAATTCGTAGCTGATGAAGTCGTAAATTTCTATTTTACTTATGAGTCGAACGGCGGTATAATTAATCGTGAACCATCGAATAACGAAAAGAGTTTTAAAATGACAGGCGGTAAATTAAATATCTTAACCTCCGCCAAGAATGTGGAAGAGGTTATTTTACCTCAGGATTACGTACTGATTCAAAACTACCCTAACCCATTTAATGGTTCTACTCTTATTACATTTCTTTCAAAAGACAATAGTAATGCTGAATTGGAAATCTTTAATGTATTGGGTGAAAAAATAAAAACGTTGTACTCGGGTATTGCTTCGGTTGGTAAAAATAATATCTATTGGAACGGAACGAATGATTTAGGGGAGACAATAGCCTCCGGCTCTTATATTTATTCATTAAAAATAAATGGAACTGTTCTAAATAAAAAGTTATTATACCTGAAATAAAAGAGAGAAATTATGAACGGTATTTTGCATAATTCACAAATAAAATATTTAGAGAGTTTAAGAAAAGAAAAAAACCAACTAATCCTTAAAATGGAAGAGTATGCAAGAAAAAATAATGTGCCAATTCTTGATTGGAAAGCGGCAGAATTTTTAGAGACTTTGGTTTTAGCCCTTCGTCCTCAGAAAGTTTTAGAAATTGGCACTGCCATTGCCTATTCCTCAATTCGAATAGCATGTTCATTAAGAAATGATTGTTCTATCGATACAATAGAAAAAAGCAAAGATAATATCGAATTGGCATTAAAAAATATTGAGGAATCCGGTTTTGGAGATAAAATCAATATTGTAAAAGGTGATGCTTTAGATATAATCCCGAATTTAGAAGAAAAATATGATTTTATCTTCTTAGATGCAGATAAAGAAGATTATAAAAAACTATTTGATTATTCAGTCGAAAAATTAAATAAGGATGGAGTCCTTTTTATAGATAATCTTTTATGGAAAGGTTATGCTGGCTCAGCTGAAATACCGGAAAAATATATCAACTCAACAGAATCGATCAGAAATTTTAATCAATATTTTTTGGCAAGCAATCAATTATTTTCTACTATAGTTCCGATAGGAGATGGAATAGGGCTTGGTGTTAAGCAGTAAAGCGAAAATGATTGCTACTTAAGAAATTAATTAAAATAAAATTATTCAATAAGTAAGTAACGCTGAAAATTAGAAAGAAATTGAAAGCAAAAAAGCGGCTAATGCCGCTTTTTTTTATTTAGCTTTTCTTAAAGTCTCAGAATATTTTTCGGCAACCTCTTGTACAGATTTGCTCGAAATAAGATTATAAATACGATTTCGTAATTCTGCCCATTCGTCATGAAGCGGACATGGACTTTCATCGGAGCATTCTTTTAGTCCGGTAACACACTTTAGGTTAATAACAGGACCTTCCACACGTTCAACAATTTCAAGAATTGAACTTTTCTTCGCCAATTCAGTAATCTTAAATCCCCCGCCTCTCCCTTTGAACGAATCAACGTAACCATATTTAGCCATTCTCTGAAGAATTTTAGCTAAGTAATGAGATGGAATATCTTCGCTTTTAGCTATTTCAGAAGACATAATTAAACTATCCTTTGATTGACGAGCCAAAAACAAGATCGCTCTTATTGCATATTCACCAGTTTTGGTATAAATCATTTTTTTCTCAATCTAATTTATTTATTAATCATTAACTAAGACTATCGGGAGATTAATATCTTAATATAGAAATTAGGTAAATAGTACCTATTTGTCAAGAAATAATAATCAAAATATCTCTTAAAGGTACTTTATTTCACTTAATAACTTCGTCTTTATTGAACCGCCCGAAAAATCAATAAGTTCCGTCACGAATCTACCAATTTTTGATATTAATACCAAACATACCATTTTTAGTTCAGGTTCATAAATCATTTTTTCAATTATTGCTTCGTTTTGATTTATTAAGTAGTGTATCCTACTTACTTGTTCATAGTTGTAAAAAATCTCTAACCTTTGGTATGCAGACTTAATTGAGGCGGGTGATTGAGAAAGTAATTGTTCTGCCGCAAAATAATATGCTTTGCCAAGTGGTCCAACGCCTAGTTTAACACCACCAAAATAGCGGACAACAATTACAATTATATTGGTTAGTTCAAAATGATTAATTGCATTAAAAATTCTGATACCGGCGGTCCCGTTTGGTTCTCCATCATCAGAATATTTACTCTTTTCATAGTTAATTGAATAAGCATAACAGTGATGAACAGCATCATAAAATTTTTTCTTTATTGAATTTAATTTTTCTAATGCTTCTTCTTCCGATTCGATATAAAAAGATAAAGCAATAAACTCACTTCCTTTTTCTTTGAAACGAAATTCACACTTTGTTGTGATTATTTTTATTGATTCTTTTATTTCGTTCATAGTCTTATAATGCAAATAAAATTGATTTTAGGTCTGTTATTAAGTAAACTACCAGATTGAACTTTTACAAATGTATCTAAATGGAATTACAAAATAAAATTATAATTAAAGGTGCTCGAGAACATAATCTAAAAAATATTGATCTTGAAATCCCTCGCGACACACTAGTTGTTATTACAGGATTATCCGGTTCTGGAAAATCTTCCTTAGCATTTGACACAATTTATGCTGAAGGTCAGAGAAGATATATCGAATCACTCTCGGCTTATGCCCGCCAGTTCTTGAACATACTCGAAAAACCGGATGTCGATTTAATCGAAGGATTAAGTCCTGCAATATCTATTGAACAAAAATCAACTGGCGGTAATCCCCGTTCTACTGTTGGTACTGTAACCGAAATATACGACTATCTTCGACTTCTTTATGCACGAGTCGGCATTCCGCATTGTTATAGCTGTGGCAGACCCGTACAAAAGCAATCAACCAATCAAATAATTGATTCTATCCTAACAAACTATAATGATCAAAGAATTTCAATTCTTGCGCCGATAGTGAGAGGAAGGAAAGGGCATTATAAAGAACTATTCGATGAGATATCAAAAGATGGGTTTATTCGTGTAAGAGTTGATGGAGAAATATTAGAGCTTGTTGATGGACTTAAAGCCGATAGATATAAAACACATGATATTGAAATAGTTATAGACCGATTGAAAATTAATGAGCAGGGAAGAGGTCGTATAAGTGAATCGGTAGAAGCAGCTCTTAATTTTGGTAATGGCAATTTAATTATTAATGATGGAAAGACGGACGATTTCTTTAGCAGGGAATTTGCTTGTCTTCATTGTGGTATTGGATTTCAGGAGCTTGCACCAAATTCATTTTCGTTTAATTCTCCTTATGGTTACTGCCCCGATTGCGATGGGCTTGGAGAGAGACGAGAATTAGATATTGATTTAATTATCCCTGACTGGGAAAAAAGTATTAAAGAAGAAGGTATTTCGGCACTTGGTAAACCACGTAAGACTTGGTTCTTTAATCAGGTTGAAGGGATTGCAGAAAAATATGGCTTTGATTTTAATACTCCTCTAAAAGAATTAAATGAAGAACAGAAGAAAATTTTGCTTTATGGTTCTGAAGATAAATTACCATTTTCATATAAAATGGGAGGTGGTAAGTCTGTTACTTATTACAATAAATTTCGTGGCGTTTTTAATTACGTTCAACATTATTATGATAATACTTCATCGAATCATATTCGTAACTGGGCTGAAGCATTTATGAATACTAAGGTCTGTTCTACTTGTAATGGTGGCAGACTAAAAAAAGAATCTTTGGCTGTAAAATTTAATGGAATTAATATCTCAGAGTTGACTAATAAATCGATTGAAGACTCAAAAAAGTTCTTTGAGAATATTAAACTGACAGAAAGAGAAAAAATAATTTCTAAACAGATATTAAAAGAAATTACTTCTAGGTTAGAATTTTTATTAAATGTTGGTTTAGATTATTTAACACTTGATCGAAGTGCAAGAACACTTTCAGGTGGAGAATCTCAAAGAATTCGCCTTGCTACTCAAATTGGAACGCAGCTTGCTGGTGTACTATATGTACTTGATGAACCAAGCATTGGTCTTCATCAAAGTGATAATGAAAAATTAATTAATTCACTTAAACGTCTGCGTGATTTAGGGAATACCGTTATTGTTGTTGAACATGATAGAGAGACAATCGAAAGCTCTGATTTTATAATCGATCTTGGTCCGCGTGCGGGTGTACATGGAGGTGAACTTTGCGTAATTGGTCATACAAATGATATTGTAAATAATAAAAATGGTTATCATTCATTAACAATTGATTACTTAAAAGATGACAAAAGAATTGAGATGCCTGCTGAAAGAAGAAAAGGGAATGGTAATTCAATTTCTATAATTGGTGCTAGCGGTAATAATCTTAAGAATGTGGACTTAACAATTCCGTTAGGCACATTTACTACTATTACAGGAGTAAGCGGTTCAGGCAAATCTTCCTTAATTAATGAAACATTAGTAAGAATATTGATGCATAAGTTTTATCAGTCAAAATTTGTTCCACTCCCTTATAAAAAAGTTACAGGTATGGATGAACTTGATAAGATTATTGAGATTGATCAAGCTCCGATAGGAAGGACACCACGCTCAAACCCTGCCACTTATACGGGATTATTTACACACATTCGGGATTTATTCGCACAATTACCTGAATCAAAAATGCGCGGATATGGACCCGGAAGATTTAGTTTTAATGTAGCAGGGGGAAGATGTGAAGAATGTCATGGCGATGGTCTAAAGAAAATTGAAATGAATTTTCTTCCTGATGTCTATGTGTTATGCGAAGTATGCAATGGGAGAAGATACAATAGGGAAACTTTAGAAATACTTTATAAAACTAAAAGCATTTCCGAAGTGCTCGAAATGACTGTTGATGATGCATTAGAATTTTTTGATGATCTTCCAAGGATTAAAAGAAAAATTCAATCTATTCATGATGTTGGATTAGGATATATAAAATTAGGGCAGCAAGCTACAACTCTTTCGGGCGGCGAAGCTCAGAGAGTAAAACTTGCAACTGAATTAAGCAAAGTAAGCACAGGCAGTACTCTATATATTCTTGACGAGCCAACTACGGGACTTCATTTTGAAGATGTAAAAATATTATTAGATGTATTAATGAAATTAGTAGATAAGGGAAATACAGTTATTGTAGTAGAACATAATCTTGATGTAATAAAAGTTGCAGATCACGTGGTTGATTTAGGTCCGGGTGGAGGAAAACATGGTGGTGAAATTATTGCGACTGGCTCTCCGGAAGAAATTTCTAAAGTTAAAAAAAGTATTACGGGGACTTATTTAAAAAAAGAACTTAATAGAAAAAATAGGATAGAATAGAATATGAAAACAACTTTAAGTGAATTTAAAACATACCGCTCCGAGATGAATGACAAAATATTAAATTCAGGATTCAGAGATTTTAATAAATTTTTCGCACTTGATAATAAAGCTTATGTAAAAGGTGCTCTTGATTCTAAAACCAAAGAATTAATGGGGCTAGTTGCTTCTATGGTTTTGAGATGTAACGATTGCATTCTTTATCATATCGATAGGGCAATTCAAGAAGGTGCTACACGTGAAGAATTGCATGAATCATTTAATATTGCATTAATTGTCGGCGGCTCAATAGTTATTCCCCATCTAAGATTCGGTATGGAAAAAATAGATGAATGTCTCAATGAGAAAGAGAGTAATAAATAATATGAATTTAATCTTTGCATCTCAGAATAAAGGAAAGACGAAGGAAATAAAATCATTATTTAATGGTACAGGTATCGAAATTTATTCACTCTCTGATTTAGGAAATGATATTGATGTGCCGGAAACCGGAGAAACGTTTGAAGAGAATGCTTTTATTAAAGCCAAAGCTATTTACGATATTTATGATGTACCGGTTATTGCTGATGATTCAGGATTAGCAATAGAGCAATTAGACGGAAGACCCGGTGTTTATTCCGCTCGCTATTCTGGTGAGAATTGCACTTATGAAGACAATAATAAAAAAGTAATTTCAGAACTAGAAAATCTTCCAGAGCCGCATTTGGCTAAGTTTATTAGTCATGCCGTTTTTTATGACGGAACTAAAAAGATCGATTGTGTAGGTGAATTACCCGGAAAGATTATATTGGATATAAGAGGGACTGAAGGATTCGGATATGACCCGATTTTTATCCCTGATGGTTTTGATAAAACTATTTCTGAATTAACCTTTGAAGAGAAAAATAATATGAGTCATAGAAAAATCTCTTTTACTCAATTGAAAGAAAAATTATTGGAATATCTAAATAGCTTATAATTATTTATAAGCTATTGTTACTTGACATATTCCAAAAGTAAGAGAATGTTTTTCTACTTTTTCAAATCCTGCTTTCTTAAATAATTCAACGAGATTAATATTCTTATCAAAATCATTAACTGATTCCGGCAGATAAGTATAAGCTTCGTTATCCTTTGAAATCAATCGACCAATTGCAGGTAAGATTTTATGGAAATAAAATAAATAGAGACTTTTTACGATTCCTTTTTCGGGCAAGCGAAATTCTAAAACTGTCGCTTTGCCTTTATTTGATAATACTCTATTAAACTCAATAAATGCAGACTGAATATCGAAGAAATTTCTTACGCCAAAAGCGACTGTAATATTTGTAAATGAATTACTTTTGAAAGGAAGTACTTCAGCGATGGTTTGTACAATTTTTCCTTTGCTCGATTCTGATTTTTCATGAAAAACTTTTAACATATTGAAGGATAAATCAGCCCCTATAATTTCTTTGACTCCAAATTTTTCAGCTTCTAATGCGAAATCTCCGGTGCCGCATGCCAAATCTAATAATTTACTTTTGCTTCCTATTTTTGTCAAACGAAGAGCCTTCCTTCGCCAATAAATGTCTATCCCCGCACTCAAAAAATGATTTAAAAAATCATATCTTGTTGAAATTGAATCAAAAATTCTTTGTACTTGATTTTTTTTATTTATAGTCATTATTAATCCGCTTGCGAAATGATTATCATATTACTAACTTTTTTAAACGAAAAAATGGATTTAACTTTAATGGATAAATATCAAAAAGCGATAAGAGAAAATGTTTGTGCAATTTGTGTTGATTCAAATGAACATGGAGCTTGCACATTAACAAATAAAGAAGCATGTGCAGTTCAATTATATCTTCCAGAAATAGTAGAATTAGTTCATAAGTATGAAGGAAAAAACTTGGATGAATTAAAACTTCAACTTCGTGATAAAATATGTTCTCACTGTCGAACAAATGGCGAAGAAGGTGATTGTTATTTAAGGGAAGATGCAAATTGTTCATTAGACAGATACTTTATGCTTATTGTTGATATAATTAAACGTGTTGATAATGAGCTTAACTAATAATTAAGAAATGGGAAACAATTGAGAGATATACTGTTAAGCTAAAAATATCATTCATTGTCGTAACAAAAGGGCCTGTTGCAATAGCAGGGTCTGCACCAAATCGTTTAAGCACAACAGGAACCATTGCTCCTACAATTGTAGCAAATATCATTATTATCAATAGTGTTGATGATAAAACGACCGAAAAAAGTACTTCAGCTCGGAATAGATAATGAGTAGCTGCTAAAAGTAATAAACCGCAGACTAGTCCATTAATTAAAGCTACAACAAACTCTTTACCAATTTTTTTGAAAGCTTCATTAATAAAAATTTCTTGATTACCTAGTCGGCGCACCATAACGATTGCTGCCTGCGTGCCTGAACTACCGCCCATTGCCATTACAATTGGAATAAAAAAACTAGCTATTAGTATTTTTTCTATCGATGCTTGAAAATTAGAAAGCACCATTGCGCTCACGAGTTCTCCAACAAGTGCTACAAGAAGCCATGGAAGTCTATTACGTGAAATCTTAAATGAACTATGACTCATTTCTTCTTCTTCCGATAGACCCGCAAATTTTTGAATATCTTCGGCTGCTTCTTCATGGATAACGTCCACTACATCATCAATCGTAATCCTGCCAAGCATTACTCCTTCGGAGTTAATTACCGGAATCGTTACAAGGTCATACTTCTCCATAAGATTAGCCACTTCCTCCTGATCCAATTCCGGATTAACAGTCAATAGCTCATCTTCCATAATACTTTTTACTTTTGTATCTAATGGATTCAAGAGAAGTGATTTTAATAAAACAAAACCTAGTAATTTTTCTACAGAATTTATCACATATATATGATAAATATGTTCAAATTCATCAGCATTAAGACGGACTTGTTCAATTGCATCTTTAACAGTGGCATCGGAAGGGACAGAAATAAAATCGGTGGACATGATACCGCCTGCACTATCTTCGCGGTATTTCAATAATTCTTTTACATCATCGGAATATTCTTTATCAATATTATCTAGAACGTGAAATGCGACGTCCTCAGGCAAATCGCTTACTATATCAACCGCATCATCGGAATCGAGTTCATCAACTATATCAGCGATTTTACCCGGTTCTATTCCACGTAAAATCTTTTCTCTTAAATCTTCATCAAGCTCAATGACAACTTCGCCGGCAACCTCTGTTGTTAAAAGGTTAAAAGCATAAATTGCTTCATCAAGTTTTATATGGTTTATAATTTCGGCTATATCGGCGGGATGGAGGCTGGCGAAAATATTTTTTACTGATTCACCTGCTTCTTCTTCTAAAAGAACGGAAATATTATCCAATATCTCCTGATCTATTTGAATCAGATTCTTAACATTCGTGATATTATTACTCTCTACCATCTAGATTTCCGAATATGAATTGTGTTAAAGTAATGTATTCTGTGTAGCTAAGGGTTTCCGCTCTTCTTGATAAATCAATAGGCGAACCTCCAAAATTAATTCCTCTAAATATACTATTACTTAACGAATTTTTTAAAGTTTTTCTTCGATTTCCAAAAGATGCTTTTACAACTTTTGAAAAGAACTCTTCAAATTCTTTATCTCTCTTGCTTTCGGGAAAATTTATATGAATGATTGCAGAATCTACCTTTGGTTTCGGATAGAAAACAGTATTTGGAACTTTAAAACAAAATTCTGTTCTTGTGTAATAATCTAAAAATACCGTTGGAATTCCATATTCCTTACTATTTGGTTTAGCGGCAAATCTTCTGGCAACTTCATATTGTACCATAAGAACTGCGTCTTTTATTCTTTCTCTTTCTTCGAGTAATTTGAATACTATTGGGGAAGTAATATTATACGGTATGTTGCCAATGATTCTAATTTTTTGTTCAGTTTTTATGAATTGGAAAATATCTGTTTTAAGGAAATCCATATTTAATATGGTGAGGAGTGGGAATTTCATTTGCAGTTCTTCGATTACTCTAAAATCAATTTCAACTGCATAAATTTTTGCACCGGATTTAATTAATTCCTCGGTTAATGCTCCCTGACCAGGACCAATTTCTAAAATAATTTCTCCCGGCTTAGGATTAAATTCTTCAATGATTTTGGAAATAATAGTTTTATCTACTAGATAATTCTGTCCAAATCTTTTAAGGGGTGCAATTTTGCTCATAATTAACTATTTAATAATACTTTAGGGGTTTTAGAATATGTTTATAAATCAAATATTGCGTAAATTAATTTAAAGAACAAATGGAATTTATAAATGACTGCTTTTGAGCTCTTTTTTTTAATTGGATTAAGCTTATATCTAATTCAATTATTTGTTTTTACTATTGGTGCGAGCGCAAAATACAAAAAAATAAAGGAAGATGAGTACCCCTCAGTCTCGTTAATTGTTGCTGCGAGGAATGAAGAATCGAATATTATCGAGTGTCTTAGCACCTTAGAAAAATTGGAATATCCGGGAAATAAGTTAGAAATTATAATCGTTAATGATCATTCTACCGATAACACGGGTGTATTAATTGATGAATTCATAAGAGATAAAGAACGGTTTAAATGTTTCGTACCTGATGAACCGATAGGTCATCTTAAAGGGAAAACTAATGCATTAGCTTATGCAATTAAAAAAAGTGTTGGGGAAGTAATTGTTACGACAGATGCGGATTGTAGAGTTAATCCTAAATGGATAAAAACACTGGCATCATACTATCAAGATGATGTTGCATTCGTAGGAGGTTATACATATCAAAAAGCAAACACGATTTTTGGAGGAATGCAAGGGATTGATTTTCTTTATCTTTTAACAGTAGGTGCGGGAGTAATGAATATTGGCAAACCGTCCGGATGTATTGGCAATAATATGTCCTTTAGAAGAAAAGCGTATATCGAAATCGGCGGGTATGAAAACCTTCCATTTAGCATTACTGAAGATTTTAATTTGCTTAAAGCAATCCATAATTTGAATAAATATGAAGTTATCTCCCCGATTGAGGAAAATATATTAGTAGTCTCTGAACCATGCCCTACTTGGAAGACGCTCTATTGGCAGAAGAAAAGATGGGGTGTAGGGGGTATGAAAAATGATTGGTTTGGATACTTTACAATGCTTGGTGCCTATCTCTCGCATATAGCGCTTTTCTTATTGCCTTTCTTTTTCACTCCTCTATCGTTATATTTGGCGGTTTCTAAAATTATGCTTGATTATTTCTTTATCAGCCCTGTATTTTCTAAATTGAAACTGAGCTTGAAATTGAGCCATTTTTTAGCTTTTGAAATGTATTTCATTATTTATGTATTGATTTTACCATTTATTGTTTTACCAAATAGGAAAGTAGTGTGGAAAGGAAGAGAATTTTAGTTTTTTCGTTTTTTGTTTTTTTTGTATTGTTTTTCAGTTTGAAGGCGCAAAATAAATCTGAATTATTTCCAAGTGAATTAAATTTACAACCATATACGGCAAATTTTCTTGAACCAAAATTAGGTTTTGTTTTTCAACTAAACAGAAATGAACTCCGTCTTGATATAGGCAATTCGGTCGATATTCTGCATATTTATAATTCTAAGACTACTTTATCTTTGGGTGCAGATTTATTTACATATACGATGCTCCGCGGCGAGAAAGATTTCCATTTCCCTGTGGATGCCGTTGATTATCTATTCGGTTTAAATTTTGGTTATAAATTAAAATTGGACGATGATCGTGAAGTGGGGGCACGTGTGAGAATCAGTCATATAAGCGCACATTTTGTTGATGGACATTTCGATGGTATTAATCACCAATGGCGGGACGGTAAAGCTCCTCGTGTTTTCAGCCGCGAATTTATTGAGTTTATTCCTTATTATAAATATGATAATCTAAGAGTATATGGTGGTTTTACTTATTTATTTCATGTCGATCCCACCTCAATAGGCAAAGATATTTATCATGCAGGATTCGATTTTCTTGATATAGGTAGGATTAACGAAAGCATTACTCCATATGCCGCTTATGATCTCCGAGTTGTAAATATCGATGGATATAATGCCAATCATACAATTAGTGTTGGCTTAAAGTTTGGCAAACCACAAGGAAAAGGATTTTCTATTTACTTGAATTATTATAACGGAATGAATATTCATGGTGAATATTTCGATTCTAAAAAAGAGTATTCTGCTCTTGGTTTTAATTTAGACTTATAAAATGAAAAAAGATTCTGTTTTTATAAATATTGGTTTAGTTATAGTAACATTTATTACTACAACAATTGCAGGAGTTGAATGGACTACCGGTAAAATGGGACCTTATGAATTTACTGAATTAGCAAAAGGTCTTCCTTATTCACTTTCGATAATATTTGTTTTAGGAGTACATGAGTTTGGCCATTATTTCGCTGCTGTATATCATAAAGTGAAAGCTACTCTTCCATATTTTATACCATTTCCACCAATTCCCGGATTTTTTAATTTTGGGACAATGGGTGCTGTAATAAAAACTAAACAAGTCATCCCTGATAATAAATCGATGTTTGATATAGGTATTTATGGACCATTATCCGGTTTTATTGCATGCTTGATTTTATTAGTTTATGGGTTTACTCATCTTCCTTCAGTTGATTATATTTTAGCAATTCATCCTGATTATTTTTCACCTGAATATGGAACTGGAGGAGCAAATTTAATTTTTGGTGATACTCTACTTTTTTCATTATTAAGAAATTTATTTGTAGCACCAAATGTCTTTATTCCACCAATGAGTGAAATTTATCATTATCCGTTTTTATGTGTGGGTTGGTTTGGTCTTTTTGTTACGGCAATGAATTTAATTCCGGTAGGGCAGTTAGATGGTGGTCATATTATTTATAGCATGTTCGGAAATAAAATTCATGAAGCTATCGCAAGTGTCTCATTGATTATATTATTATTGATCGGCGGTCTCGGTATATTAGATACATTTTTAGAATTAAATTTAAATATCGGATGGACTGGCTGGCTTCTGTGGTCTTTTATACTTTACTTTTTTATTAAATTAAAACATCCGCCGGTTCCAAATTTTGAACCGCTGGACTTAAAACGAAAAATTCTTGGATATTTAGCAATTATTATTTTCTTTCTCTCATTTTCTCCTACTCCTTTTATTATAACGATAAATTAATCTATTATTTATAGACTTGACATTCAAAACAAAAGGGTATTATTTTACCTTACTAATTTTAAGGAGAAAAGCGAGAGAATCTTTATACTTTATTTATAACTAATTTACGAGTGATGAAGTTGATCAAAAGGTTCTCCATTATAGCTCTTTTTCTTGCGGCTCTACAATTCTATGCCTGCGAAGAAATCCCATCAGAAGTAATTGACAAAGACTTTAACAGTTTTTCTATTGTTGATTTTCAGTCTCCCAATCGTTTTACCTATTCCACTGCTGACTCTAATATTACGACATCTATAAAAATTGATAATACTTCTTACATTAAGGAAGTCTATATGAATATTTTATCGATAGATGGTGATAAAAAGGTTGCTGAAAAAGTAATCCTGTCCGATAATGGCGATATGGGTAAGAATAGAGACTTGAAGGCAAATGACGGTATCTATACGGGGTATGCTCCAATGAAAAAATCTTTTTCTTCAGGAGATTACAATTTACAGATTTATATTACAAATACTTCAGGTGTTACCAAGAAAATTATTTCTAAACAGTTTTATTTTGATAACAGTCAAAATAATGCAGTCCCAATTATATCTGATGTAGTATTGCCCACTTCAGTAACTAGAGGTATCACATTTATATTTTCAGTTAAAGCTTCTGATCCAAATGGATATGATGACTTACAATATGTTTATTTCAAATTATATAGACCGGATAATAGTATGGTAGATCCGGGAAATGGGTTAGGATTTTTTGTTATGAATGATTTAGGCAATAAAGATGTGTTCGGCGATGAAATGGCTGGAGATGGAATTTTTACATTCAAAAATTCATTTAATACTACAACAACATTAGGTAGTTGGCGATTTGAATTCCAGGCAAAAGATGGAAATGGTGCAGTTAGTAATATCATTTCACAAAATATGGAGGTGAATTGATATGAAAAAATTATTTTTTATTCTTTTAGTTGCATCGGTGATTTCAGCTCAAAAGCTGCCTACGGATTTTGATCTTACAAACAGATTAAGCAAAATGGACGATGCTACACCACTTAGTAATGTAATTGAAAGAATTTCTATAATCGGGGATACTATATTAGTCGGAACATCGAACGGCTTGTCTATAAGCTTTGATAAAGGAGATTCATGGAAAAACTTTTTTAATGATGAAATATTCCGTAATGAAAGCGTATCTGCAGTTGGATATGATAAAGGAGTAATATGGGCGGCTACATGGCATTTTGAAAATATTGCAGGTTCAGATATCGCTACCGGTTCAGGTCTCCGTTATTCAAAAGATAAAGGGAAAACTTGGACTATAATTCCGCAACCCATTGATGATCCTGCAGATTCAAGTATTGTTTATGGAATAAATAATATTAGAGCTTTACCCGTTACAACAGAGAAGCAAAATTTTATAAGAGATATTGCTTTTTACAATAACACAGTTCTTATTGCTACAAATGCCGGTGGGATTAGGAGAAGTATCGATGAAGGAAAAACATGGCAGCGCGTTGTTCTTCCACCTGATAATTTAGATAGAATTAAACCAACGGATACATTAAGCTTTTCACTTCAACCAGTAGCAGGTGCTTTCGGTAAAGAAGCTAATCTAAATCATATCGGGTTCTCTTTATTAACTGCATCAACTGGATGGATATATGCAGGAACAGCTGGTGGAATTAATGTTTCTGATGATGGGGGTATTTCTTGGGTTAAATTCAATCACTTAAATCAAGAAGAACCAATAAGCGGAAATCATATTCTTGCTATCGAAGAGAATCCTCTAGATAAGTCAATCTGGGCTGCTACCTGGAAAGCCGAAGGGGCTTCAGAATTTTGGGCGGTAAGTCAATCGAATAATGGTGGGATTAGTTGGAATAATTTCCTCGAAGGGGAGAGAGTTCTAGATTTTGGTTTTTCAAAAAATTCAATTTATTCTGCGTCACAAGACGGTCTTTTTCAATCCACTGATAAGGGACTTACTTGGTACGCAGCACCGCAAATTTCAGATATTGAAAAAAGAATAATTCTAGATACCAAAAATTTTAGAGCTCTTGCTACTTATGAAAACTCCGCGAATAATATTCTTTGGATAGGCACATTAGGCGGATTAGTTAAGTATGAAATTGGAAATTCTTTATGGAGCGGTAAATGGAATATTTTATTATCCACTGGAACCGCTTCTACTGCTAATAGTTCATTTGCGTTCCCTAATCCATTTTCTCCTGATTCAAAAAAATCCAATATAAAGTATTCTCTTTCTAAGGATGGAGATGTTACTATCAGAATATTTGATTTCGGAATGAACTTAGTAAAGACAGTTTTACAAAATGCTTCTCGAAGAGGGAATATCGATTTAATAGATACTTGGGATGGCAGAGACGAATCAGGAAGAATTGTATCAAATGGAGTTTATTTCTACCAAATTGAAACCAGCGGCGGTGATCCTATGTATGGAAAAATTTTGGTGATACTATGATTAAGAAAATTTTTGCTATCGTATTTTTATTTGCATTAGTATTAGAAGCACAGCCGAAATATTCAGAAATATCGGGAATGGCTGGATCATTTAGCCGAATGGGATTCGGTGCTCGCGGTATCGGTATGGGCAATGCACTTTCAGCTATTACTTCCGGACATCTAAGTTCATACTACAATCCGGCATTAGCTCCATTCCAAATTGATAATTCTTTCCAAACTGCCTATTCGTTTTTGTCATTAGATCGTACACTAAATTTTGTAAGTTTTACGAAGAAGTTCGAAATGGGGAAAAGTAAAGGAGATTCAACCAAAGCAAGATCGGTAGCTGGTTTAAGCGCAGGACTTATCAATGCAGGTGTGAGCAAAATAGAACTTCGGGACGGGCAAGGAAATAAATATGATGAAGTTTCAACTTCCGAAAATCTTATTTATGTTTCTCTTGCTAATCGATTTTCATCAAAACTTGCAATTGGTCTTACGTTTAGATTTTATTATTTTAAGCTAGTAGAGGATTTAACTGCATCATCGCTTGGTTTTGATTTAGGCGCTTTATATTCTTTTACAGATCGGATTAATGTATCTCTTGTTATCTCAGATCTAAATAGCAAATATAAATGGGATACTGGAACTATATACGGTGCTAATGGGAAAAATTCGGATAATAAATTCCCTCTATCAAAGAAAATTGGTGTATCTTATAATCTGCCGGAGTATAAGCTCATTACAGCTTTGGAAATAGAAAACTATAATAGCACCACAACTTTTATAAGGGCAGGCGCGGAATATTTTGTAATTGAAGAGCTAGCTCTTAGAGGTGGTATCGATAAATTCAATATGAATAATGGCGATTTCCCGATGCGTCCCTCATTTGGTTTTTCTTATTTTTACAAGTTAAATAAATTGGTTATTGGTGTTGATTATGCTTTTGCAATCGAACCATATTCCACTCACGATCAACATATTTTAGGAATTAATTTTAAGTTTTAGTCTATGAAAAAATTATTAGTAATATTATTATTGGCAGCTACTATCACGAGCGCTCAAAGTGCTGGTGCAACAGGTTTATCATTTCTTAAATTAGGGAGTGGTGCCAGGAATATTGGAATAGCAGATTTCGGTTCTATGAATGGAAATGATATTTCAAATTATTTTTATAACCCGGCATTAATTGCCTTGAATAATACCACACGATTCTCTTTTACCCATAACCAACAATTATTTGATTTGGGTTCTAGTTCGATCTCAGTTGCTTCAAATGTGTGGGGACTTCCATTAGCATTAAATGTAAATACAACATCGGTTGATAATATCGAGATTAGAAGTCAATCCGGTCCTGCAACCGCAACATTTAATGCTAATTTCTTTGCTGCGACTCTAGGGAGCGGTTTTAAGTTTGATGATAATCTTTCTGCCGGTATCGCTATTAAATTTATATATGAAGAAATGCTAAATCAAGATGCTTCTGGTCTTGGTTTCGATTTCGGTATTGTATATAAAGGTTTCGTAGAAAATCTTTCACTTGGCACTTCTTTGAGAAATATTGGATCAATGAGTGAGCTTGCTAAAGAATCTACAAATCTCCCATCCGATTTTAGATTTGGTGGTGAATATTCTTATCCGCTTGAATCAGCTAAATTGAATCTTATTGGTTTAGCAGGGTTTCAGAAATATTTAGAAGAAGATAATTCTCATATTCATACTGGATTGGAAGTTATTTATGATGATTTCTTTGCTATTCGTGGTGGATATATTACAGGATATGAATCAAAAAGTTTAACTGCCGGATTTGGCGTTCAATGGAAAGGTTTTAAGATTGATTATGCTTATGTACCTTTTGAATATGGACTCGGCGATAATACTTCATTTACTGTTTCTTATACATTTTAATCGTAAAATTATTTTAACTAATTAAAAGATATTAATAGAGATACTTATGGAAATTATTCCTTATAGTGAAGAATGGAAAGATAAGTGGGATAAGTTCGTTGAAGATTCTAATAACGGAACGATGTTCCAGATGCAAAAATTTTTTGATTATCATAAACCGGGCAAGTTTTCTTTTAATCATTTGATGTATATACATAAAGGCAATATTGCCGCAGTAATTCCCGGAGCAATTGTAAATGACGGTTCATTTGAATCTCCTATTGGTGCAAGTTATGGATCGATAGTAACTAAAGATGTGAAGTTTGCCGAAGCATTGGAATTTGTCCAAATGCTTCTTGATTACGGTAGGAAGAATAATTGGAAAGATATCTGTCTAACGCCTGCACCTATGATTTATGAAAAACATCAAAACCAAAATTTAGATTTCGCTATGCTTTGGTCAGGATTCTCATTTAAACTTCATTATATCTCAAGTGCTATTAAGTTAGATAAGAATGAAGAAATTTTACAAAGATGCTCACCAACAATTAGAAGAAACGTAAGAGGGTCATTAAAAAATCCTGATATTACAGTTGAAATCAATGATCGTTATGATCAGTTCTATCCAATATTATTAGAGAATAAAGCTCGCCATGAAGTAAAGCCTACACATAGTTTAGAAGATTTGATAAAGTTGACTGAACTAATGCCTGATAAATTAAAGTTATTTATGGTTTATTATAAACGAGAGCCGATTGGTGGTTCATCGATGTTTTTTCCGAATAAAACAGTTGCCCTCTGTTTTTATAATATGCTCCGTTATGATTTTGCGGAACTAAAGCCGATCCAAAGAGTTATGTATGAAATACTAAAATACTCTGCCGATAACGGTTATGACTATGTGGATATTGGAGTTTCACAAGATACAAAAGCAGAAAACCCTATGACTCCGAGTATGAGTCTAATAGAATTTAAAGAAAAGTTCGATGCAAAGACAACGATGAGAAATACATTTTATATAAAATTATAATCTACCAATGAACAAAAAGATTTGTATAGCGTTCTTAGGAAATGCTTTTCATGATTCTCGTATTACTAATCTATGCGATTCATTAAAAGCTGATGGATTTGATGTTTCTGTAATCTCTTTTGATTGGCGGACTATTAAGGAAGATTACTATCACAAAGATATAAAAATCTTTAAGCTCGATAGGAGCAGTAGTATCCGTTTTTATCTCAATTTTGGTTATCGGCTATATAGAGAATTAATCAAAACGGATGCTTCTGTGATTTTCGCTGAGGATATTTATACGTTGCCGATTGTTACATTAATTGCAAAAATAAATAATATAAAAGTAGTTTATAATAGCAGAGAGCTATATGCTTTTATTGGTGGACTAAGTAAACGTCCTTTTATCCAATATATAGTTAAATCGATTGAAAGCACATTTATAAATCTTGTCGACCTGATCCTCACAACAGGAGAAATGGACTCGGATTTTTTAGAAAAATTTTATGGACTCCCAAAAACTTTAGTCTTAAGAAATATACCTTTATATCAGAAACCGCAGTTTACTATCAACCTCAATGAAATGTATGATATCCCAACTACCTATAAAATACTTTTATATCAGGGTGTATTAATTGGTGGAAGGGGAATTTCAAACGTTATTAAAGCGATTTCACAAATACAAAATGTGTATCTCCTCCTACTCGGAGACGGTGAATCAAAAAGTAAATTTGAAGAAATTGCTCGAGAAAATAAAGTTGAAGATCGGGTAATATTCGCAGGGGCAATCAGTCAAAAAGATTTAATTAATTATACTGCAAGCGCAGATATTGGAATTGCTTTAATCCAAAATATAAGTGTTAGTTATTATCATGCATTGCCCAATAAACTCTTTGAATATATAATGGCAGGACTTCCTGTGCTTTCGTGCCCGCTTCCACAGATGAAAAAAATTGTTGAAGAATATAATGTCGGTATAATTGCCGATCCCGATAATGAAGTGGAAGTAATTGACGGAATTAAGAAACTTATAGAATCTGATGAAGTAATACGAATTTATAAAGCTAACTGTAATAAGGCGGCATTAGAATTAAATTGGCAAAAAGAATTTGAAAGAGCGAAACACGTTCTTTATAAGGTGATTAGCTAATGAAGCAAAAAAGAATTTTATTGGTAAGACCTGATAGAATTGGTGATGTAGTTCTTTCTACTCCCATTCCACGAGAACTTAAGAAAAAATTCCCGAACTGCTTTATAGCTGTACTACTACATAGCTATACTAAAGATATTTACCTTAATAATCCGCATGTAGATAAAATTATTCTAATAGACAAAAGTAATAATCTATTCGATAAATCTTTCCGCGAAAAAGTAAGAGAAATCAAATCTTGCCATTTTACTCATTCACTCACTTTACTGCCGACAGAAAGAATTAACTATTTGCTTTTTTTTGCAGGTATCCCTTATCGTGTAGGAGTGGGGCATAAATTATATCAGTATCTAACCTTAACACATTTTGTTTCGCGTAAAAAATATATTCCACTTAGGCACGAAGCTGATTACTGCATGGATTCTGCTCGCAAGATAGGTGTAGAAACTGATGATATTTCCACCGAAATACACTTAACCAAAGTTGAAATAAATAATGCATTAGAATTAAGAGAAAAGCTTTTAAATGGTAAAAAATATTTAATCGGAGTTCATGTAACAAGTGGAAACTCAGCTCCGAATTGGGGACCTCGAAAATATGCAGAACTTATATCTGAACTTAAAAAAAACGAAGATTATGAAGTGATTGTAACAGATAATAAAATTCCGGATGAAATAAAAACAATACCCGAAATACAATCTCCAAATATAGATATACGTCTTAGGGAATCGTTTGTAACATTCAAAGCACTAGATGTATTAATTTCTGCAAGTACCGGTCCCATGCATCTAGCTGCAGCATTAAATGTGAAAACAGTTTCACTTTTCTGTCCATTAACTGCATGCTCACCGAAGCTCTGGGGACCAATGGGAAATGAAAGCAGGATATTGTTACCTAAACCGGATTATTGTTCGCTCAGGTGTCCCGGAGACCCTAAGATTTGTAATTTTGAAGGGGAGGACGGAATTACTATTGATGATGTGCTGGAAAGTGTAAATAATTTTATATATTAGCGTTCGAGATTTGCTGAGCTCCGGTCGGCAAGTTATTACCCAATCCCGTCAGGTCCGGAAGGAAGCAGCGGTTAGTATTTAATTTGGGTGACCGGTAAGCTTGGCATTTTTTTTTGTTCTTCCATCTATTTTTTTAGCCTTGACTTTCTCCACTCTAAATAGTCGTGGTATTATTTATAAAGTTTTTTCCCCTTATACAGTTTTCTAGTTCACAATCAAAATTTATTATCCCTTACCATGCGTAATAGTTCAATCGGGAGAGTTCCTTAATTCACCATCAGGATTATCGGTATTTTGTAAAGAATTTTCAGAAGTCTCAGATGATGAATGATAAAAATTAAAAACTATTTTCCCCTTTGCTTTACCAATTGCTTTTCTTAACTCTTCTTCATTTTTTGTTTTAATCTCTTTGAGACTTCCGAACTCGGTAAGCAATTTAGCCGCAACTTTTTCTCCGATACCAGGTATATCAGTCAGCTCAGTTTTAAGAGTTCTTTTATCGCGTCTTAGACGGTGAAAGGTGATTGCAAATCTATGAGCTTCATCTCGCAAGTGTTGAAGTAGTTTAAGTGAAGAAGATGTTTTAGGAATTATAACCGGGTCTGATTCACCAGGCATAAAGACTTCTTCTAAACGTTTCGCCAGTCCAATTATTTCGTAATTCTTTAATCCGATCTCATTTAAGATTTCTACTGCACTCGAAAGCTGGCCCTTTCCGCCATCGACCATTATTAAGTCGGGTGCTTTTTCATTCTCCTCGACAATTTTTTTGTATCTGCGTTCTATCACTTCCTGCATACTTGCAAAATCATCTGGACCTTCAACCGATTTTATAATGAATTTTCGATAGAGACTTTTTTTCGGTCTAGCCTCTTCAAAAACCACCATACTTGCCACTGTATCTGTACCTTGAAGATTGGAGATATCAAAGCATTCAATTTTACGGGGGAGATGCTTTAATCTAAGGTCGCGTTGGAGGGAAGCCAATGTATATGGCACTGACCCCTCTTTTTTCATTTTCTGAAGTTGTATCTCTTTCAATTGTAAAATGGCATTTTGTTTGCACATATTGAGAAGTGATTTTGTATCGCTCTGTCTTACCGGAATAATAAATTTAGTTTTACGACCACTTTTTTGATTAAGCCATTCTAAAATACTTTCGCTTTCTGAGGGTTCAGTTTCTAATACTATTTCTTTTGGAATTTCAACAAACTCATTGTAATAAAACTTAATAATTGCCGAATAGATGTTTTCTAATGAATCTCCCGGCTCGGCAGAAAGTTTTAATTGTTTTTTACCTGAAAGCTTGCCCGAGCGAATATTTAATATTGTAGCGGCTATATCTTTATCTTCTTGTGCGGCACTTATAATGTCACGGTCTTCTAAATCGACTGTAACTACTTTCTGCTTAGAGGAATAAACTTGTAATTGATTAATTTTATCCCTTAATTCAGCAGCTCTTTCAAACTGTGTATTCTCTGCCGCAAAATTCATCTTCACTTTCAATTCTTCAATGAGGTCTTCCGTTTTTCCCTTCAGTAACTTTATTACTTCATTAACCATTTCATTATAGTATTGAGCTGTAACTAATCCTTCGCAAGGTCCATCGCATTTTTTAATATGATAATCTAAACAGACTTTAAATTTTTTCTTCTCGATATTTTCTTCGGTTAAATCGAGGCGACAGCTTCTTATCTTAAATATCTGATTTATCATTCTAAGAGACGATTTCATACTTCTTACATCCGTAAAAGGACCGAAATATTTTGAACCATCACGGATAATATTCCGAGTCGGATATATTCTTGGGAAAAGTTCGTTAGTTACTTTTATATAAGGAAAAGTTTTATCGTCTTTTAGATTTATGTTATAGCGTGGTTTTAGTTCTTTAATTAAATTATTTTCTAATACTAATGCTTCTATCTCGCTATCAGTCGCTATAATTATCAGGTCTTCAATTTTGCTTACTAAAGCATTTGTCTTTGGAGAATCAATTCGTGTATGGAAATAAGAGCGGACACGGTTTTTTAGAACCTTAGCCTTACCTACATATATTACTTTACCTGCAGCATTAAGAAATTGATAAATGCCCGGTGTGGCAGGGAGGTTTTCTAATTTATTTATAAGAGAATCATTCATCTATCACATAGTCTTATTAAAAATAAGCCCCTTTCTCTAGACAATCAATCTAAAAAGAGGGGCATAAAATAATTGTAATTACTGTTCCTAAAATTTATAATTTTTCGGAATTATTACAATACCTGTATCTGAAACAGTAAAACGTTTTTTATCTATTTCGTTATCAAACCCGATCTCTGTACCTTCGGGTATAGTAACGTTTTTATCAATTATACATCTTCTAATTCGTGTCCTTCTCCCGATATTACAATTATCAAAAATAATTGAATCAGTAATATAACTATAACTATTAATACGTCCATTAAAGCCAATAATAGAACGTTCTACAAGTCCACCGGAAATAACAGTACCATCGCAGACAATCGAATTAAGTGCGCGCCCCACTCTTTCTCCTTCGTGCGAAACTGTTTTTGAAGGAGGAAATTGCTGTTGACCTGAACGAATCATCCAATCAGGATCATACATATTAAAATGCGGGTTAACGTTTATCAAATCCATGCTTGCCGCAAAATAGCTATCAATAGTTCCAACATCGATCCAATACGGTTGATCTTTTTTGTTTTCATCAAAAAATTGATATGCCATTACCTTATATTTATTTTTTATCATATAAGGAATTACGTCCTGTCCAAAATCATTGTTCTTTAGTTTCTCTTTTTCCATCTGAAGAATAACATCTTTGAGAACTTTTCGGCTGAAAACATAAACGCCCATATTAACAAAGGACATATCAGGATTACCAGGAATAGTAGGAGGTGATTTCGGTTTTTCGATAAAATTTTGAACTCTATATTCGTCATCTACTTCAATACATCCAAAGCGATCGCTTACATCTTTGGACATCTCCATATTTGAGATTGTAAGCTGCGCGCCTGTTTCGATATGATATTGGATCATCTTTAAGTAATCCATTTTGTAAATATGATCGCCCGAAAGTAATACAATCCATTCATAATCTTCATCATAAATCAAATTGAAATTTTGACGGATTGCATTTGCTGTTCCTTGATACCAATTATTACTAATTTTTAATTGAGGTGGGATTGAATAAATAAATTCTCCCAATTCCGGATTGAATATGTTCCATGCTTCGTATAAATGCCGATTTAGAGAATCGGATTTATATTGAGTAAGAACATAAATTTTTCGAAGACCTGAATTTAAGCAATTAGATAATGCAAAATCGATTATCCTGTACTTTCCGCCGAATGGGACGGAAGGCTTTGTGCGCTCTACTGTAAGTGGATATAATCTCTCTCCTATTCCACCTGCTAGAACCATAGTTAATGATTTACGAAGTATTGATGAACCGGTTAATGACATATTATTTTCATCTCTATTTTTGGTCTATTAAAATATATCTATTTATTAATTGATTGGCAATCATAGAAATTATTAACTTTGAAATAAGAAACAGATTTTACTAAAATTATGACAAAACAAAGCAAACTTATACTCTTTTCTATCTTCTTTATAATTATTCTTTTCTGGGGGACTTTATTTTATTTTTTCAACCCTATCGAAAAAATAAAATATTTAGATGAAAAAGTAAGCGATAATGCAGGTGCTCTTTCCCTTGCAGAAGTTGATAAAGAATATCTTGAAGAATACGTAACCAAAGAACAAAAACTTTTGGACGTTTTCCATTACGATATTAGTATAGAACTAATTCCCGAACAAAAACTTATTAAAGGGAAGACTATTATAACAGGTGTAATGCCCACTTCATCCGAGAAACTAATTCTTAATTTTTATGATAATATGAATATAAGTTCATTATTGTTAAATGGGATGAGTGCAGCATATAAACGGACTGATACCAAAATTCAAATAGAGAAAGAGGCAAGCCAGAAAGATTCATTTATTGTTGAGATTAATTATTCGGGAACTCCTAAAAGCCTTGGCTTTGGCTCTTTTGTAATGAAAAAAATTAATGGTAAATATTTCGTATATACCTTGAATGAGCCGGTTTATGCTTCTACATGGTTTCCATGCAATGATAACCCTGCTGATAAAGCACTTTTAGATATAAAAATTATGAATGATTCCATCTTTACTTCCGTTTCAAATGGAGTTTTAGTTGGGTCAAAGACAATCGGAAATAAAAAAGAATACCATTGGAAAACATATTATCCGATTGCTACTTATCTAATTACTCTCTATTCGGCAGATTATTCTGAAATTAAGGATAAGTATATAAATGGGAAGGATACGCTTCAATTAACTCACTATGTGTTGCCGGAAAAGCTTGAAGATGCGAGGAAAGATTTTTCAGAGCATCCAAAATGGATAAAATTTTTCGAGAGTAAATTCGGTAGATATCCTTTTCAAAAAGAAAAGTATGGTGTTGCTGAATTTCTTTGGCAGGCTGGGGCAATGGAACACCAAACGATTACAGGAATAGGCTCAAATTATATTTCGGGACATCGTTTCTTTTCCGATCTTTTAATTCATGAACTTGCTCATCAATGGTGGGGGAACGCTCTTACTCCAAAATCATGGAAGGATATCTGGCTTAATGAAGGTTTCGCTACTTATTCCGAAGCACTCTATTGGGAATATAATTCCGGTAGTGATGCTCTGGTTTCTACGATGGCTTCCAAACCGAATAGCTTCAAAAGCTCTACTCTTTACGACCCTGAAATCAATCTTTTTAGTAGGTTAGTTTATGATAAAGGTGCTTGGGTTCTGCATATGCTGCGTTATGAAGTTGGAGAGGATAATTTTTTTAAAATTCTTAGAACCTATTTTGATTCCTTTAAGTATAAAAACGTTGAAACAAAAGATTTTATTGCTATTGCTGAAAAGATCAGCGGTAAAAATCTTAAAAAATTCTTTGACCAATGGGTTTTTAAAGGTAAGGGAATGATTGAATTAAATTATTCTTATTTTCTTTCGGATAATAGCGTAAAATTAAATTTGACCCAAATTCAAAAAGAATATCCTGAATATAAGTTTGATTTAGATGTTGAAATATTATTTAGCGATAATTCTAAAATAAAGGAAAGATTAACAATTGATAAGAAAGATTATCATATAAATATACCGGTAAATAAGAAACCGATGAATTTAACACTTGACCCCGACTTTTGGCTTTTGGCTAAATATAATAATCAAAATTAAGTTATATTTACTGATTAATTAAATTGTTAAATGGATAATTGAAAACCTATTTATTTATATCAGATATTCATCTTGGTTTAGAGGCAAAACCAAAAGAGAGAGAAAAAGAGAAGAAATTAGTTTCTTTTCTCGAATATGCAAAAAACAATTGCGATGAGCTTTTTATAATGGGAGACCTTTTCGATTACTGGTTTGAATATAGAACAGTAGTTCAAAAAGGATTCTTTAAAACTATTGCCGCATTGCAATATCTTTCTGAATCAGGAGTTAAGATTCACTATTTTATTGGAAATCATGATTTCCTTCATCGGGATTTTTTTGAAAAAGAGATTGGTGCTGTTTTATATGATGGTCCAATATCAATTGAGATGAATGGAAAAAATTTTTTTATGGGACATGGCGATGGTTTAGTTGCTAATGATACCGGTTATAAAATATTAAAGATGATTCTAAGAAATAAATTTATTCAGGCTCTTTATTCGATTATACATCCTGATCTTGGAATTTGGATAGCGAGCGGGACGAGCAAAAAAAGCCGAGATTATACGGCTCAAAAGGATTATGGCGAAATTGACGGACTTGTTGCTACCGCTAAGAAAAAAATAGATGAGGGTTTTGATTATATTGTTTTTGGTCATTCACATAGGAAAGATTTTCTGAATTATAAAGATGGGTATTATATAAATTTAGGTACATGGTTAGAATCGCCTTGCTATGGCAAGTTCACAAATAAATTTGAAATTATAGATTGGGATAATAATGGCAGTAGTAAATAAACCACTAAAGAAAAAAGATGGATCCAAAAAACGGAAAGTATTGTGGAGTATTGCAGGAATATTATCTGTTCTATTTATAGGATTCATGATATATGTATTTACAGGTCTGCCTTCATTGGAGGAATTAGAAAATCCTCGTCCGCTCCTTGCTAGCAATGTATTTAGTGCCGATGGTGAACTTATAGGGCAATTTTATAGACAGAATAGAGTTGAAGTAGGAATTGAAAAACTACCTCCTCATTTAATAAACGCACTTATTTCGACAGAAGATAGAGGATTTTATAATCATTGGGGAGTTGACTTAAAACGTTTCATTCAGGCAATGATTAAAAATGTTTTCCTTTTTAGACGTGAGGGAGCAAGTACTATTACTCAGCAGTTAGCAAAAAATCTTTATGAATTAAAAATGAGTAATGAATCACTCTTTGGTACAATTGTTAGAAAAGTGCGTGAATGGATAACAGCTATTCAAATTGAAAAAACATACACTAAACAAGAAATCCTTGAATTATATTTTAATGTTTCTTGGTTTGGTCATGGGGCTTATGGAATTGAAATGGCTTCTAAAGTTTATTTTAATAAAGATGTAGAACAGCTTTCAGTTCAAGATTGTGGTGTAATTGTAGCATTATTAAAATCTGCTGTTTATTATGATCCGTTTGACCGATATGAAAATGCAATGAGAAGAAGAAACCTTGTAATGAGCAATATGGTGGATGAAGGTTACCTATCCGAAGATCAATATGAGAAACTGAAATTAAAACCGATTGAACTTTCGTATAAAAAAATCGAAGAGGGAATAACGGGAAGTTTAGCACCGCATTTCCTCGAATACGTCAGAAAGCAGATGGAAAAGATTGCCCGCCGTCATGGATATGATTTATATGAAGATGGATTAAATATTTATACTACGCTCGATTCCAGGATGCAAAAGATAGCTAATAATGCAGTTCAAACTCACTTAACTGAATTTCAGAAACAGTTCGATGAAAAGTGGGACTGGAATAGATATTCTGCGATACTTAAAGAGGTGTTAAATAAAGAGATTAAAAAACATAAAGCGTATAGAGCAGCTGAAAACGAAAATGAAAAACGTGCCGTTTATCAAAGGTTATATAACGATAAGTCATTCGTAGATTCCGTAAAGAGGGTGGAAAAAAATATTCAGGTTGGATTTGTAGGTATTGATGTTAAAACAGGTGGAATTAAAGCGATGGTAGGCGGAACTGATCCAAACGAAATGCACGGACTAAATAGGGCAGTACAAATTAGAAGGCAGCCCGGTTCTTCATTCAAACCTTTCGTTTATGCCACAGCAATTGATAATGGCTTATATCCTGCTTATCCCATTCTTAATCAGCCATTTAATTATAATGGCTGGAGTCCACGAAATGATGATCGAAGTACCGGTGGATTTGTTACCCTAAGGCAGGGAATTACAAAATCGCTTAACCTTGTAACTGCAAGATTAATTATTGAAGGGCATGTCGAGCTTTGGCAGGTGGGAAGATTAGCAGAACGAATGGGAATTAAAAGTAAGTTGGATTTAGTCCCTTCAATCGCTCTCGGCACTTCATTAGTATCACCATTAGAAATGGCAAGCGCATATTCTACATTTGGGAATAAGGGAATTGCAAACGAACCAATATCGATTGTGAGAGTTGAAGATAAAAATGGGATATTAATAGAAGATTTTTCTTCATTACCAAGCGAAGCAATATCAGAAGAAACTGCTTATCTCGCAACTGATTTAATGCGCTCGGTGATTGATGAAGGAACTGGTATGAGAGTAAGAGCCGGATATAATTTCGTACGACCGGCGGCAGGCAAAACAGGTACTACACAAGATTATGCTGATGCATGGTTCTGTGGATTTACTCCTCAACTTGCTGCTGCTGTATGGGTGGGATTTGATGATCAGAGAGTTTCCTTTACAGGAAGTTATGGGCAGGGTGCCAGAGCAGCTTTACCAATTTGGGCATTATTTATGAAAGGTGTATATGATGAACTAAAACTCCCATTGGAAGATTTCCAGGCACCGGCAAGCGGTGATGTTTTACCTGCCAATTTTTGTAGGGAATCAATTTTTGAATATGGAGATCCAAAACTTTATTCTAATCAATGCAAAGGTGGAGTATATACAGATTTGGTGAATGTTAGATCACTTCCAGAAATGTTTGATCCTAGAAGAGATACAAATATTAAAATATTTGATCGATACCTAATGACAGATAGTGTTTCGAATGAAGCACAAGAAATTAAATAAGTTTTACTTATTGAAAATTCTTGGAGTAAAATAACAATGCCCGGATGGTGGAATTGGTAGACACGTTAGCTTCAGGAGCTAATGATCGAAAGGTCTTGCAGGTTCGAGCCCTGTTCCGGGTACAAAAATCCACTTCCATATTATTGTAAATATCCTTTTTTATATGTACATTATATCTGTACAATAGAGGAATATTAAAATGTCGATAAATTTAACATACACACAAGCAAGAGCAAATCTCGCAAAACTATTAGATGAAGTTTCTCATAATAAAGAAGTTGTTATTATTACTCGTAAAAATGCTGAAAATGTAGCATTAGTATCCGAGAGTGAATTAGCAGGGATGCTTGAAACAGCTCATCTATTAAGATCTCCCAAAAATGCACAAAGACTATTAAAAGCATTGTTAAAAGTCCAAGAAGGGGACGAAGTTCCGCAAACAATTGAAGACTTGAAAATGGAATTTGGACTTGAAAAATAAACCGCCTCAAAAACGTCTTTCTGTTTTTCATTCAGATTTTAGAGAAGACTTAGGGTATTGGGTAAAAACAGATAGAAAAATTGCTCTTCATATTTTAGAATTAATAGAATGTATTATGAGAAATCCAACTCAAGGAATCGGAAAACCTGAGCCACTTAGATTTCTTATAAGCGGAACATGGTCAAGAAGAATAACCCAAGAGCATAGAATAGTTTATGTAATTAGTGATGATAAAATAGATTTTATTCAATGCAGATATCACTATTAATAAATATCATTAAATAAACCAGGTCTTGAATTTTGAAAAAAGAGCTTATTGAGTCATACCATAGGATTGTAAAATCAGCCAATAAAGAGCTGCCTAAAAAAGAAGCATTCAAAGATCTATTAAACCGATTATACTCCGGTGATAAAGAGATTCAAAAGATTATTGATAAAATATCTCTGGGTGCTGAAACAACGATATTAAATATACCTCGCAAAGATAAACTCCATCGTGGAAGTGCCGATTCCCTTTATAATAAAATAATTATAGAATTTGAAAATGATTTGAAAGTAACCCTTAATCATGCTAAAGAACAGCTCGCTGGTTATCTATTAGGTCAATATAGCGCAGGTGAAGGTTATAATTTTACTTTAATTGCCTCCGATTGTATTAATTGGAAAGTATTTGCTCTTGATATTTCGTGTATTGAAAATATTGAAGAACTTCGAGAAGATGAATTAATATTGAATGAAGTAAAAAGTGCAACCTTTACTTTAACTGAAAAAAATGCTGAAGATTTTTATTACTGGATTGATCGATTTTTGTTCAGGGAAGAGAAGCAGAAAGCTACTTTAAAAAGAATAGAAGAAGCTTTCGGTCATCAGAGTAATGTATTTATTGAGTGCTTCCATCAAATGAATAACCATTTTCAAAACGCTAAAAAATTTGGTGAAGTTCAAGTTTCTTTTGAACAATGGAGTAAATTTTTAAGCATTGCTTATGGGTCTTATGAAGCGAGCGAAAATAATTTTATTATACATACATATCTAAGTGTGTTCGCAAAAATGTTAGCTTATGCAGTAGTAAGCAATGATGATTATATTGATGATAACGAGATAAAGTCAATTATTGATGGGTCAATATTTCATAATTATTCAATTAATAATTTTGTAGATGACGATTTTTTCCATTGGGTTAAGAACGAAAGAAATTTTCAACCGCTCAAAAAAGTTTTTCGTTTAATTGCTCAAGAAATATCACTTTTCGATTTTCATAATGTTGATGAAGATATACTAAAAGGGGTTTATCAAGAATTAATTGATTTAGACACACGCCATGCACTCGGTGAATATTATACTCCGGATTGGCTTTGTCAAAGAGTTATGCTGGAATTTAATTTGAAAGAGGGGAATAGAGTACTTGACCCTGCATGTGGAAGCGGCTCATTTTTAATAGCTGCCGCTCATCGCTTCCGACTTCTGAATCCGGATATTTCGGTAGAAGAATTGAATGCATCCTTATATGGAATAGATATTCATCCCTTAAGCGTCCAAATAGCTAAAACAAATATATTGCTCGTACTCGGTAAAGAAGTGGTTAATTCCAGAACCCCTATTCACATAAATATTATTTTAGCAAACACATTACTTTCACCTGATGGCGTAGAAGACCTCTTTGGTAAAACTTTCAAGATACAGATTGATAAAGAGACACTTGAACTTAGCTCTCATATTTTGGAAGATGTAAAAACATTTGATGAAGCGTTGGAGATTGCAGAAGATCTCGCCGAACAGACATATAATAAAAGCGAAGCCTCTGCCAAGACTTTTGAAAACATTCTGACCAAACAAATTAAAGGCGGTGGATTTAATAGATTAGTAATAGATAGTTTTTATAAAATCTATCGGAGTTTAAGAAGCGTTAAAGAAAAGGGGAGAGATAGTATCTGGAAATTTATTATCCAGAATCTTTATAAGCCCTATTTTCTATCGGGCAAATTTGATTATATTATTGGTAATCCGCCATGGTTTACATATAGTTCAGTTAAAAATGAAGAATATCAAAATATACTAAATGAGCTTGCGGTAAAGTATGATATTAAACCGGAGCGTGTTGCTAATTTTCCACATTTAGAAATTGCAGCAATTTTTCTCGCCTATTGCAGTAGTTATTTCCTAAAAGATAAAGGCGAAATCGCTTTTGTCCTTCCCAGAAGTTTTTTTAGCGCAGACCATCATGATAATACTCGAAGTGGTAAAGCAAAAGGATTCCGATTAAAACAGATTTGGGATTTAGACGATGTATCTCCATTATTCCGAATCCCAAGCTCGGTATTATTCGCTTCCAAAGAAAAAGATAGTGTAAAGAGAAATATATTATCATCAGGAATCCAAGGGATTTCTTTCAAAGGCAATCTGCTTTATCATAATTGTAATTTGGAATCGGCTAAGGAATTAATCTCTGAAAGCAAATCTAAATGGTATTATTCCAAACAAGGTAAGTCAACTGCACTTTCTCTTCATAAATTAAAAAAACAATTATTGTCGAA
Organism: Melioribacteraceae bacterium; assembly: GCA_023230485.1. GTDB lineage: Bacteria > Bacteroidota > Ignavibacteria > Ignavibacteriales > Melioribacteraceae > BRH-c32. The sequence goes on along the minus strand of JALNXG010000004.1, from coordinate 19,300 downwards.
TCCTTATAAAGATAGTTTTAGGCAGGGAGCTACGATAGTTCCTCGCTCATTTTATTTTGTTGAATTAATGCAAGAAGTACCTGAAAATTATGAAGACAGAATTATTAATATACAAACTTCCGATTCTATTAAGGTAGATGCAAAAATACCTTGGAAAAATATTGAACTCAAAGGGAGAATTGAAAGTAAGTTTCTCTTTAGGACTGCATTATCAAAATCTATACTCCCATTTGCTCTTTATAAACCGGAGTTAATTGTTCTACCAATTACGGTAGAAATTGATGAAGATAATAATAGAAATATATCACTACATTCTGCCGATGAATTAATGAGTCAAGGATATATTAATACTTCTCGATGGTTCAAAAGTGCTGAAAGATTTTGGGAACAGTTGAGAACTGAAAATAATCAGAAATATTCGGCTGAATATTATTTAAATTGGCAAAATAAACTTACATCCCAAAATTTATCATCTCCATATTTGGTTTTGTATAATTCTTCTGCTGCTGATGCTAATGCAACAATTGTTAAAAGAGAAGATTATGATTTAGAGTTTATTGTAGAGAGTGTTAGTTATGTTCTCTATACAGGTTCGATTAATGAGGCATATTATATAACTACTATCCTAAATTCGAGCATCCCGAATTTAATGATGAAAGATTTTCAAGCAAAAGGTTTGTTTGGTGCACGACATGTCCATAAAAAGATTTTAGATGTTTATTTTCCAAAGTATGACGAGAAGAATGAAAAGCATATTAATCTTGCCGGATTAGGGGAAGAAGCGCATAAGAAAACAGCTAAATATTTAATGGCTTATCCACCACAAAAAGTATTATCTCCGATGCATCTTGGAAGATTAAGAACTGACATAAAAAAACATCTTGCAGAAGAAATGAAAGAAATCGATAAAACAGTAAAACAATTAATCAAGTAAATATATACAGGCATTATATAAGAATGAGAGATGGGAAAAAATATTTAAAAAAAATAATGTCGTCTCTATTCGCTTTTTTAACCATATTAGTAGTTCTTTTTGAACTCATAAATATGTCTTTAAATATATTTTTTGAAAGAGAATATGACATTAATGATATTTATAAATATATCAGAATAACTATTATTGAAAGCCCATATTTAGTTATTCCCCTATTATTGATTATTGGAATTATTTTTTTTGTTTTAACAAAACTAATCGATTTTTTATTTATTGCTAACGATAAATATAATCCTATAAATAGAGTGGTTGCTCAATCTGTGAATTATTCATCAACAGGAGATTATGATAAATTATTAGCTCAAAAAAATAAAAAAATATACAAGTTATCGAAAAAATTTAGAATTGCAACTAATATAAAATTAGCAGATTATCATTTAAGTGCAGGAAATTTAGAGCAAGCATACCAAGTTATAAATAATCTTAAAAAAGAAAAATTAAATAAAATACAAGCAATTTCATTCAATAGGATTAAAATATATCTATTTCTAGAATCTGGAAGTGTAAATAGTGCTAGAGAGTTATATACAAACATAGAAAATAAGAAAGGTTTAGAAGACCTAGATGCACTAATTTTAGAAAGAGAAGGTAACCTAATTGAATCTCGTAACAAACTTATTAAAGTCACACAATTACTTGAAAATAAAAATGATGGGTCATTGATTTCTATATATAATAATTTAGCGAGGATTGCGGGAATATTTAATAATAACTCCGAGAAAGTAATGTACTATGAAAAAGCAAGATACTTATTAAGAGAAAAAAAACCTAAGATTGAAATACATATTATTTATCAAAATCTAATTGACACATATCTACTCCTTGAAGAATATAAAAAAGCTCAGGATCTACTAAATGAATATTATTCGTTTATTAATCCGACGATTAAGTATGATTTATTAGAATATTATAATTATTTATTAAGTTATGCGCGAACAAACAACAATCCAGATTTATTCCATGAAGCTATTGATAAAATGCATAAAAATATAGACCCACTTTTAACTAAAACTGAATATCTTAATAGTATTATTCATGAAGTACGCCTTTATTTCAACAATAGTGGAATTGAAATAAATTTACTTCACAAAATAAAGGATAATTTTAATTATTACGCGAATTTAGAATTGCCTCAAAAATTACAAGTATTTGAGATAATTTTGATGGTAATTACAACTGATAATGGTAAACAAATATTAAATCAGTTCGAGGATGTTGGGATTGAAATTATTACATTTTATAAGAATATTGGTGCAACTATTGATAATTATATTAAAGATAGATTAGAGGATTTTCAAGTATTTGATAAGTGTTATTTATTAGAAAGGAAAGTTGTTTTGATGTCGTATAATATTACTCCTTCTTCAGATAAAATGAAAATAATATTAAAAAAGCTAAGTATTTTATTAGAAATAACCGACATCTATAGAGCATCTGGTAATGTTTTGCCTTCAATTGAATCTGAATTAAATTATATTGATGAATGTATGGGGGCATCCTATAATGAACTAACTGAAAGTGAACGTAAAATTTTAATTAAATTGATGAAAAAAAGTTTTGAAATATTAAATGGGAAAATCCCTAATTTAATTCAACATCCTGAGATGCCACCTCACTTTATAAGACTGGCGAGATATGCTCTATTTTTAAACATGAAAGATGACTCGAAAAAATATTTCAACTTATTCTTAAATAGTAATATTAGTATTCATCACTTTTCAGATTATATACAAAGATACTTTTATGAAACGGAGAATGCGTTAAATAATGAATTGATTATTTAAATGAAACTATTTACACAGGCCTTTTAGAATTTATTACGGTAATATTTTCAAATCAATAAATTATGTATTTGAAAATGTGGAATTTTTTTGAAAATTATTAGCTATCTCTATGATAACTTTATTAAAACACCAATATGAATAAGAAAAAGATTTTCGAAATATTAAATAGTGAAGCAGATTATTTGCGTAAGGAATTTTCGGTAAATAGAATAGACTTATTTGGTTCATTTGCTAAAGGTGAAAATTCTATTAATAGTGATATTGATTTAATTGTCGAATTTGAGAAACCAATCGGATTGAAATTTATTCATTTAACTAATTATATAAAAGAAAAATAGAACAAATCGACTTATGAAAAAACAATTTCCAATCTTAGAATTTGACTCAGATAGGGGTGCAATAATAAGCCCATCAGACTTAGTAAAAGAAATCCCTGACATTCCGAAGCACGCTGTTGTTTGCTTTTTTAATGATGTAATAACTCATTTAGCAGAAAGTGGCAAGCTAAAAATTATTAGTAAGATAAAGAGTGAAATGGGTTTTCACTTTGTATATAGTTATGAATTTGAAAATCGTTCGATAGTTTTATTCCATCCCGGTGTTGGTGCTCCATTAGCTGTTGCAACGTTTGAAGATGTAATTCAAATGGGATGCAATAAATTTATAGTGTGTGGTGGTGCCGGTGTTTTGGATAAAGAAATCGCTGCCGGAAATCTCATTGTTCCAAATAGTGCAATAAGAGATGAGGGAACATCATACCATTATTTAGAGCCTTCTCGTGAAGTTGCCCCTTCTTCTGAAGCTTTAATAGCAATTGAAACCACATTGACGAAGAGAAACATTTCATATCGTATCGGTAAGACATGGACTACCGATGGAGTTTATCGCGAAACATCTTCCAAAATTTCATTAAGAAAATCAGAGGGTTGCATAGCTGTCGAAATGGAAGCCGCAGCTTTATTCGCTGTTGCAAAATTCAGAGGAGTTAAGATTGGACAAATTCTTTATGGGGGAGATAATGTTGATACCGAAATTTGGGATCATAGGGATTGGCAGTCTAATTGGGACATAAGAGAAATGCTCGTAGCACTATCAGCCGAAGCATGTTTATTATTATAAATTATTTCTTTAGTTGAGAATTAAATTTACCGAGTAATTAATCGCCTTTCAGATAATTTTTATTAATTTCTTCAAATCGTTTAGTTTCGAGTTCTTTTTTTAATCTTTCATGTTCTTTATCCGCATGCTCGGCAAAACTACTTTTTCCTTTGGGGTATTTATAATTTGAGGGAGAAGCTAATCCTTCCATAAACCAATATCCGAGCACCAAAATTGCAGCTCCTATTGCTAAATAGATTGCTGCCATTGTAATAAAAGCAACTGTTACAAAAGTAAAAACAGAAAGAGCTACAAAATAAATAGTCCTAATCGGGAAATACACACCATATTTAGTTACATCCTGAAAGATGGAATAAACAAAGATCGCTATTCCTGCAATCGAAAGAACCCATAGATACCAAGCTAAAAATCCTTGTCCTTCCGGAAGCCACCAAAAATGGTCGATAAAAATTAATTTTAATATTTCCATTTCCCCAAATGCATAAGCGATTCCGAATAAAAATCCTAATGCTCCGAACAAATAGGGAATAAAATTTTCTCCTTTGTGCCTCATCTTACCTTTGAACTGCATCAATTTTTTATCAAGCTCAATTCCTATAACCATAAATACAACAGTAAGAATTGACATTGCAATTGTTATTCCCCAAAAAGAGAGCTTATCCCATCGCCCATATTCGTCGAATAAATTTTTTATCGATAAACCCGGTTCCGGTAATAATAGAGCTTCTTTCTTTTCAATAACTTCCGTAGGGATTGCCATCAGTAAAAGATTTTTGCTAAATACATAAGCAGTATCTTTGTTATATATAAACTGTACCCAATCCTTTATCTTTTTGGTAGGGACAATTGTATCTCCCTTTGCAAATTCGCCGACTATTTTTGCCTTCTCTGTGGGTTCTTCTCTTATATTTAATTTCTTTGTATTTACTATATAGACAATAGTATTATTGCCTGAAAAAAAAAGATCACATGAAGTTGTAATTAGGACTAGTAAAATAATTGATAGGATTATTTTGATATTTTTCATTGCGTTCCCAAGATAGAATAAAACAATTTAAATAAAAAAATAAATACATTACAATTATTTATTCTAAACTGAGAAGAAGGAGTTATTACACAGAATAATTTATTGATATTTTACTTTGCGCAAGGACAAAATCTTTTATTTCTCCGGGTATGCCATTTTTTAGCATTGCTTTATGAGTATCAATAAGTATATTCTCCTCAGTTAAAGTTATTCCGGGCGGAAAAGTATTTGAACTAATAAAATTAGGTATAAAATTTTTAAGCAAATTCGCTGCCTTCTGTAATAAGAATCCCTGAAACTTTGTCTCCCAAGTAAATGATAAGACTCCATTTTTAAAATTATCAAATTTTAGTTCTACGGGGATTTCTTCGGGTACCAATGGGATACCATGATCGTAAACAACAGTTAATTTAAAACCATCACTAGTACCAACCAAATTTTTCATGTATTCTTTAATATGTGGTGCAGCTAGGAATGCCGATTCATTTGTGGTTAATTCAATTGATGCCATATATCCTCCTTTATCTATTAAGAAAGAATTAGATAGAATATCCTATTGCCTATTTGCAATGATATTAGATTTATGTAAATATAGCAACAAAGCTTTTAATGACACCCACCAAAATTTCGCCCTCACTCCGGCAGGCATCAATTAAAAGCAAATTCTTAATAACAATTCTAAATCTATTAAATCTACTTTTTAGTTTTGTATCATTTAATGATATTAAAATAGAATGCGAAATTACAGGATATTCCGAAATATGAATGGGAAAATATTTTAGATGGGATAAATTAAAATGAATAGCGCAGGTTAATGCCTGCACCACTAGGGAGATAAATGGCTGATAAATTAATATTATTCTCTTTTTGCATCTTGTCAAATTTAACTACGGCTTTACCGATTACATATCCAATTACCGAACCTGCAATGCAATCCGAAGCCCAATGATTATCGCTATACATTCTCTGAACGACAGTTGAAACAGCTAATCCATAAAGAAAAATAGACGCATAAACATTATCGATTCTCTCAGCTAATACAGATGAGAAGGCGAAAGCAACTGTGCAATGCCCTGAAGGCATTGAGTTATAATCATTAGATGTTTGAAACCATTTGAAGTTAGTGTTTCCTTCATTCATATAAGGACGGCTTCTTCCTGTAATTGTTTTTAGTATAATAGTTGTTGCACCCGCATAGAATAAACCTTCAAGTAGCATCCTACCTGTAACTGAAAAACTTTCACTTCCGAATATTTTCCCGCTTAGAAATACTCCGGCAGATATACCTCCCATATAATAAAGATCACCATACCGATGCCCTATCTCGCCAAGATTATCAAGAGCTTTTGAGTTACTTCTTCCAAAAGAGGAACGTATTTCATCATCTAACAAAAATGTTAATCCGGTAGCGGCAATTGCGATATTGCTATATATCAGATCATTTGAATCAAAGTGAGCCGGAGAGGGAACTAATTTTAATCCGGTTTTAAAACCGATTTCAATGTCTTGCGGAATATTTGTAGTAAGTGTATCAGGGGAGGGTGAAGTAAAATTCGAGTTTACATACTCAGCTTGAGCATTTGTATGCACAAAGCTGAGTAAGGAAATTGTGAGAATTAAAAACCGCTTCATATAAAGATTAAGCAGCTACGACCGATATTGAAGAAAGTTTCTGTTCTAATAAATCTAATTCTTCTCTTATTCTTTCTCTTACTTTTTCGGTCTCTTCTTTTATTTCAGGAAGTAGTTCGCGGTAATATTTTATTCCGTCAATTATATTATTTCTAAACGTATTAAAAAGTTTTTCTTCGCTTACACGTTTGTGCATATAATCGATATAGAGTTGAATCTCTTTAATAAATAGATTTGGTCGTTCAGAATTTGTAATTAAATTAATTCTGCCATAGATATGATCAACCATTTCTTTAAGAGTAGAAATTTTAGAAAAATATGCAAGATTAGGACCGGGGCACACGGATACAGTATTACTTCCTTTTGGAGCTTGTATATTATTTGATTTATAAACTGTTGCAGATAAACCTTCACATAAACATGATTTTTCAGCCGCCCAATTAAATTTATCATTTAATTCTTGCGAATCAGGATCTGCATTTTTAAGTTCACTAATTTTTTTCATAAAAGTAATTGAGGCAGGGCATAAAGGTTTATCTGAATAATCTTTATTTGAAACTAAGAACTTTTTAGGACAAGGGCTTCCGGGCTTTCCATTTATTAGACGATCCATTTTTTCTAAATCTTTTGTATTACCTTTTAGACTATTGAATGGAACGCCAAGAGGCGAAATATCACTCAAATATAAATCATCTTCACTTGCACAGCTTAGTCTTTCTAAAGTATCAGTGTCCACGTTCATTGTTTCCGGCACTAATAAGAAGGGACTTCCCCAACCAACACTTTTTACTCCAAAATAGCGAATTAAAAAATCGTGCTCACTGCTTTTTCCAATACCGCCTTGAACAGTGATATCGATATTTAGATTACTATCGTTGATCGTTATTTCTTTATTTGCAATTGCTGGAATAAACAATTCCTTTATTGAATTAAATAGCTCTTCTTTTCTATTTTTAAATTCTTGAAGAATAGGTCCGAGTAAAAAACCATCGGAAGCGAAAGCATGTCCGCCGCAATTAAGCCCTGATTCAATTCTAAATTCAGAGACCCATAAACCTTTTTTAGCAAGATACTTGCCTTGAATAAAAGCTGAACGGAAATCACTAACTTTAATAACAATTTTCTTTTTAAAACTTCCATCACTTGAAGGTAAAAATTCTTTTAATGTTTCTAAGTAATTATAAAGTCTTGGATTCATACCGGCAGAAAAAATTATCGAACTTTCTAATTCACTATTAGCAAAACCTCTTAATGCGGCATGTGCATCATTAAATTGCTGTGGTAATTCTATATTATCAGTAGAATAATTTGTTTTATCGAGCTTAGTCATAATATTTACATCAATAGAACCGTGAAAAATATTCTCTCTAAGCCAATTTTGTAGTTTCTCTTTTCGTTTTCCACGTGCAATGAGCATCTGATTATATTTCTCTTTTAATTCAGATAAGTCAGGGAGCATTTCAAAATATTTTGTAAGTTCGCTTTCAATATCAAATTTAGAGTTTTTTAATCTTTCGAATTGTTCTTTTACAGTTTTATTTATTGTATTTAAGTATGCTGTAATTCTTTTAGCGCGTGAATCTTCATCTTTAACCGGAATTGGAGTATATGGTTCTTCATTGTTTTCTTGATACATTTTCCTTAAATGTTCTAATAACGTATCATCAACTAAAGATATGACTGAGGATATTCCATACTTAGCCACCTTTGCCGGAGTATCTGCAGAATATCCGATACCAAGCACAGGTATATGAAATGTATGTCCTTTATCTATTTTCATTATTGAAATTCCATCGTAATTTTATATATTCTCTGATATAATATACAGTAATAATGGCAAATTTTCCTCTAAAATTTAAAGCAAAAAAAATTTTTAATTAAAGGATTTTAATAAAAAGAATGGACAAAATTTATAAGGAAACTCAAGATTTAGCAAAGAGGCATTATGAAAATTTCCCTGTTATTTCATATTTCCTGCCGAAGAGATTAAGAAAACCGGTTGCTTTATTATATCATTTCTCTCGTACCGCAGATGATATTGCTGATGAAGGAAATATATCTGATGAAGAACGGATCATAAAATTACATGAATTTATAGATTCATTCTCTAATTGCCTGATTGGAAAATATGATAATGATTTTTGGAAAGCACTTCATTCAACTATAAATAAATATAATCTCACACCAAAGTATTTTTATGATTTACTTAATGCTTTTGAAATGGATTGCAAAAAAAAGAACTTCAATAATTTTGATGAAATATTATATTATTGTCAGCATTCTGCCAATCCGGTAGGAAGGATTATGCTAGAATTTATTAATATCCGAGATGAAAAAACGCTAAAATATTCTGATAATATTTGTACTGCTCTTCAGTTAACTAATTTCTATCAGGATATTAGTTTAGATATTCCAAAAGATAGAATTTATATACCATTGGATGAATTAGATAAATTTGATATAACAGTCGACAAATTCAAAACAAAAAATTTCAATGAAGATTTGCGCTTGCTTATGAAGTTTCAATTAAAGCGATGCAGCGAACTTTTTAATGAAGGTAAAAAGATACTACTTTTGCTCCCGAAAAATTTCAGAAGACAAATAAAGATGACTATTCTGGGCGGTGAGGAAATTCTAAAAAAGATTGAATCGCAAAATTATAATGTGACTGATTACAGACCAACTTTAAGAAAAATTGACTATATTAAAATAATGATAAAGAGTATATTTGCTTAATGGAAGAAAACTCAAAACAGATCGCAAAAAAGAGTAAAAGCAGTTTTTATTATGCCTTTAGTCTATTATCAGCCCCAAAGAGAGAGGCGATGAATACTGTTTATGCTTTCTGTCGCAAGACTGATGATATTGTCGATGAAGGAACAGATTCAGACGACCTAAAATATGAGCGGCTTCGTAAATGGCGAGTTGAATTAGAGCGTGCTTTAGTCCACAGCACATCCGAATATAATCTCCTAAATAGACTTGGCGAAATCATAAAGCAATTTAATATTCCTATTGAGCCATTCTTTGATCTTATTCATGGTATGGAAATGGATTTAAGACAGAAGAGATATTTCAGTTTTGATGACCTTAGTAAATACTGTTATTATGCTGCTTCCACTGTTGGTTTAATGTGCATCGAAATTTTTGGATATAAAAATAAATCAGCACGTGATTATGCTATTAATTTAGGATTGGCTCTTCAATTAACTAATATTCTCAGAGATGTAAAAACTGATGCAAATAATGGACGCATATATTTACCGCAAGAAGATTTGAGAAAATTTGGTTATTCCGAAAATGATCTTTTTAACGATACTTATAATGAGCAATTTGTATCATTGATGAAATATGAAGCAGAGAGAGCAAAAGAATTATTTAATAAAGCAGATTCTTCTTTAGCGTTTGAAGATAAACCCTCGATGTTTGCCGCCAGGGCAATGGAGCATATCTATTCCAAACTCTTAATAAAACTCGAGGAAGAAAATTTCGATGTGTTTTCTAAAAAAATTAGAGTTGGTAAATTGGAAAAGGCAGCTATCTCAGTAGGCGTTTGGGCTAAATATAGTCTAGTATATTAATGAAAAAAGTTATTGTAATCGGCGGCGGACTTTCCGGTCTTAGTTCTGCGGTATCTCTCCTTAAAAATGGTTTTCAAGTTGAACTTTTAGAATCTTCACCTAAATTGGGTGGGAGAACATACTCCTTAAAACATCCCAAATTTGACAACATGATTGATAATGGTCAACATATATTATTAGGATGTTACTATGCCACTCTTGATTACTTAAATACAATTGGTTCGGAACAATTTTTATCAAAACAAAAATTTCTAAAAATTCCTTTTGTTAATAAGGGAGGGAAGGTTTCTTATTTAAATTCTGAATCAGATAATTACCCATTAAATCTATCTAAAGCGATTTTTAAATTCGATGCTCTTTCAATGAGAGATCGAATCAAGGTAATTGATTTTTTCTTGGATTTATTTTTTGTCGATGAAAATGATCATAAAAACCAGACAGTAGAACAATTTTTAATTGAGAAAAAACAGAATTCTCAAATCATTTCTCATTTATGGGATATTTTAGTTATCGGGGCATTGAACACCACTATTGATAAAGCTGATGCAGCTATCTTCATCCGTATTCTTAAAACTATATTTTTTGAAGGAAACGATGCTTCATCTATTTATATGGCATCTACTAATCTAAATGACCTGTTTATTAATAATGCTGTTGATTATTTAAATAATCATCATGGAATTATTTCATTAAATGAAACCGTTAAGGAACTAGTTTTTGAAAACGAAAAAATCACTAAAATCATTACTGATAAAAGGGAGATTTTAGAATATGATTTCGTAATAACATCGATTCCGCCATATGCCTTCCAAAAGATTACCAATAATAAAATTATTCCTAATCTTGATGAAGTATTTAGCTATTCTCCAATATTAAATGTTCATATAAAGCTAAAGGATAATATTTTTTCTGAACCTTTTTATACACTTCTTGAATCAGATATACATTGGATATTTAACAAAGGTAAGCATATTACTTTAGTTACAAGTTCAGCTGAAAAATATATGGGAATGGATTATAATAATATAATAGGACAATTTTGTTCGGAATTAAAAAATTATTTTCCTATATTCGATGTGAGTATGATTCTCGATTTTTTAGTGATTAAAGAGAAAAGGGCAACCTTCATTCCGACAAAAAAAACCGAGAAATTTAGAAAAAACTTTATAAACAATTATGGTAATTTGTTTATTGCCGGCGATTGGGTGAACACAGGATTGCCTTCCACGATTGAAAGTGCAATTCTTAGTGGTCAAATGGCAGTAAACTCTATCGGTTCAATTTAAAGGAGGGGTAATGTCAGCTTTAAAACAAAAGCTTCAAGAAAAAATCGCAGCTTGGCGTCCGAGAACTGAAAGATTAGTAAAAGAGTTTAGTGATGTAAAGCTAGATGAAGTAAATATCGGTCAAGCAATTGGCGGTATGAGAGATATTAAATGTCTTGTTACCGATATCTCTTATCTAGATCCTCTGGAAGGGATCAGATTCAGAGGTTTGACGATTCCGGAAGTACTCGAAAAATTGCCAAAAGTTGAAGGTGGAGAGATGCCTTCAGTAGAAGGGTTTTTCTATTTTATTTTAACTGGGGATATTCCTACCGATGCAGAAGTTGAAGAAGTAAAAGCAGAATTTGCTTCTAGAAAAGAAGTCCCTTCGTATGTTTTTGATGTAATCAAAGCAATGCCAATTGATTCCCATCCAATGGTAATGTTCTCTACTGCAATTCTTTCAATGCAAAAGGAATCCGTATTTGCCAAGAAATATCATGAGGGTTTAGCAAAAAATTTATATTGGGAAGCATATCTAGACGATTCATTGAATCTATTAGCAAAAATGCCGGAGATTGCCGCATTTATCTATCGTCTTAAATATAAGGAAGGGAAAAGTATTGCAGCTGATCCTAAGCTAGACTTTGGTGCAAATTTCGCTCACATGATGGGAATTGAAAAACCGTATGATGATGTTGCTAGATTGTATTTTATTCTTCATAGCGATCATGAAAGCGGCAATGTAAGTGCTCATACAGGTCATCTTGTTGCGAGTGCTTTATCAGATATTTATTATTCTATGTCTGCAATGCTTAATGGTCTTGCAGGTCCATTGCATGGTTTAGCTAATGAAGAAGTTCTTAGATGGATTCAGGGCGTAATGGATGAAATGGATAATAAAGTCCCTACCGAAGAGGAGATGAGACAATTTGTATGGGATACACTCAAAAGCGGTAGAGTAGTACCTGGATTTGGTCATGCAGTATTAAGAAAAACCGATCCTCGATACACCGCTCAAAGAGAATTTTCAATAAAATATTTGAAAGACGATCTGATTTTCAAATATGTAGATCTATTATATAAAGTTGTTCCTCCGATTTTATTAGAGCAAGGAAAGGCGAAAAATCCATGGCCTAACGTAGATGCGCAGTCGGGTGTAATTCAATGGCATTATGGAATAAAAGAGTATGAATTTTACACCGTATTATTTGGTGTAGGAAGAGCGTTCGGTGTAGCTGCAAATATTGTTTGGGGTAGAGCATTAGGCTATCCACTCGAAAGACCAAAATCTGTAACCACTGATATGCTCGAAGAAGCCGCAGGAATTAAAGCTTAATCATTTCCGGCTGTATCAATTTTTATTTGATGCAGCCTTTTCTTTTTGAAAGGTAATTTTATGAAAAACAAAATCGCTTTAGTTGTTTCGTTAATTTTATTTGTAGTAGCATCTATCTTCCTATTTTTAAATGCATCAGGCGGAGAGAAGATTATCTCAAAAGGGAATGAACTTCCAAGAGAATACAAAATAACAATGCCCCCCATGCCTGAAAAAATTTTATTCGCGGGTGAGGAAATCCCTACTTATGATTTTGAAGTCAAAGAGAGAGCCGAAAGAGAATTCTTAGTAAATACATATTGGCATTCGGCTGCTATTCTTTATTTAAAAAGATCGGGCAGGTACTTCCCGGTAATAGAACCAATATTAAAAAAGTATAAAGTGCCGGATGATTTTAAGTATTTATGCGTTGCTGAAAGCGGTTTAACAAATGCTATCTCTCCTGCTTCCGCAATTGGTTTTTGGCAGTTTATTGAACCGACCGGAAAAAGGTTTGGATTAGTTGTCAATAAAGAGATTGATGAACGATACCATATAGAAAAAGCTACCGAAGCGGCTTGTAAATATATTCTAAGTGCTTATTCAAAATACAAAAGCTGGTCAGCTGCTGCAGCATCATATAACGTAGGCTTCGATGGAATCGAAAAACAATTCAACCGTCAAAAAAGTAGAAATTATTTTAATCTGGTTTTTAATGAAGAAACATCGCGTTATCTTTTCAGGATAGCTGCTTATAAATATCTATTTGAAGATCCTGAAAAATATGGTTTCTTTTTAAGTAAAGACGAGTACTATAAACCCATTCCCACTTTTGATGTTAAAGTTGTTACTTCAATTGAAAGTATAGCAGATTTCGCAAAGACTTATGGTATCAATTACAAAATTATAAAATATTTTAATCCATGGATAAGAGATAATTTCCTTACTAATAAAGAAGGATTAGAATATACAATCAAAATACCTGAACCCGGAAGTATAAAAATTATAGAAGAGTAAAATGGAATTTATAAACATAACGTTACTTATAGAAAAATTATATTCAGGTAAAGAATCAATACTGCCTGAAGAAATACCTTTTATAATTGAAGGAATACATAATCAGTTAATCGATTTTCATGAAACAGATATACAAGAGAATTTTTCTTTATTGATTGATGCCCTTTTCAAATCTAATCTTCATAATCAAATTTCTGAAAAAATCGAACTCGGGAAAATCACTGGAGTAATGGGAACTCTTCTTAATCAAGAAGATTCAGAATTAAATAAAAAAAATATCTTTGCTGTTTTGGATTTAATTCGACTTTCAGGAATCTTAGTTCAGGTAAAATATCCTGATCCTTTCTCAGAGGAGATTTATAATTTAATCGAAAAGAGTAATTTCTCTCTAAGTGATTTAATTAAGCAAAGAGTAGGTGATTATTCAAATAAAAATTTATTTAACATTATAAATAGTAAAGAAATAAAAAAAATAAATTGGCAATCATTAGAAAATTTAGTGTCAGAATACGGAAAATCTCTTGTTGCCAATTTAGAGAAGAAAGATTCTAAAGTAGCATTCCTACTTAATAACAGTATTAATATGGTCATTCTAGATCTTGCATCTATCTCAAATTATATTGTAGATGTAATGATTCCAACTACAACTGTATCAGGGCATATAAAACAAATATTGATTCAAACTGAATCGGAATTAGTGTTTGTTGATGATGAAAAAGAACTTCAAAAAATTAAATTAATAAAAAAGGATTTACCATTCTTAAGGAAAGCAATTTTACTCTCAGGTCATAGTGCTGAGGAATGGGTAATGCCACTCGAAGAATTTCTAAAGAAAAAAACAAATGACATAATTCCTAAAAAAGGTATTCACGAAGTAGCAACTATTATGTACACTTCGGGTACGACCGGTGAACCGAAAGGGATAATGTTTACTTTTATGAATATTGTTTTTAAAAGATTCTGCCGTGCGATTGCTATACCTGAAATAAATGATAATGATAGTTTTTTAGCTTATTTACCGATGTACCATACATTTGGAAGATATTTTGAAATGATGGGAGCGATATTCTGGGGAGCAGAATATTCTTTCATGGAAAATCCAAGTCTTGAAACGATGGTTGATAATATGACCAGAGTAAAACCTACCATATTTATTAGTATCCCCAAGAAATGGATGCAGCTTTATGATAAGATAAATGAAATATGTGATGTTGAATTTGCCTCAAAGGAAGAGATAATTGCTTCGGTTAAACAAGTTACAGGCGGCAAACTTAAATGGGGACTTTCAGCCGCAGGTTATCTTCCATCGGAAATATTTTTATTTTTCCAGCAGCACGGTGTGGAATTGATGAGCGGTTTTGGAATGACTGAAGCTACCGGCGGTATTACTATGACACCACCTCATTCATATAAATATAATTCATTAGGCAAGGCACTCCCAGGTATTGATATTAAAGTAGATGATGATGGCGAGCTTCTTATTAAGGGAGGCTATGTAATGAAGGGTTATTTCAAGGAAGATTTTGATGCTACATTCGAGCCGGAAGGTTGGTTTCGTACCGGCGATATTATGACAATGGATAGTGATGGTTTTATAGAAATTATTGACCGGAAAAAAGAAATTTATAAAAATATCAAAGGGGAAACTATTTCTCCTCAAAAAATTGAAAACCTCTTCCGTGATTTTGAATTCATTCATCAAGTTTTTTTAGCAGGCGATCATCGTGCTTTTAATACGGTATTGATATATCCTAATCCTGAAATTGCTAATACATTGTTTTATGATATGACAGAAGAACAAAAAATAGAATATTATGCTTCTTCTATTGTAACAATTAATAAATTTTTAGCCCCATTTGAAAGAATTCTCGATTTCCGTTTAATCGAACGTCCATTTAGTGCTGAAAAGGGAGAACTAACTCCAAAAGGTACTTTTAAGAGACGTTTAATAGAAAATAATTTTAAAGATGAAATCGACTCCATGTACACGAAGAATAGTATGGAATTGAAAGTTGGTAAACATGAAATTTATATTCCAAATTGGTTCTTAAGAGAAAAAGGTTGTCTAAGTCGAGATATCGAATTTTCCGATAATAGACTTAGAATCCCTGAACAGGGTTCTTCTTTATTGATTCAAAGTGTAGATGATAATATTATCAGTATTGGATCTTTTCAATATAAGACCATCTCTAATAAAATAGATTTACAAGGTTTTTTAACTAACCCATCTTTATGGTTAGGTAATGAGGAATTAGTATCATTTGCCGGTAATTCAATTTTTGATTGGGTGCGACAGGTAAGTCATAAGGCTGATATCGATTTTGAAAAGTCTGATGGTATCGTAGAACAGAATAGTGATTATTCTGATAAAGTGAAGTTATTAAAAAAGAAAGAGGAGATGCTTTTTATTGGTTTGCATAATTCACTGCTATTACTTCAATCTAATGCCATTCAAGACGTACTGCTAGGGGCATCCTATATAAGTGATGTACTTGATAATAGAACAGCTTTGGTTTCCAAATACGCTTATGAATACCTTTTCAGACCATCGATAACTTCAACCTTAGAAAATAAAAAAATTCTAATTCAGACCGCATCAAAGTATATCGATATAAATGATTTGGAGAAATTATTTGCTATTAATACTAAGGACGATGTAAAAGTTTTTGATGAAAATGTAATTCAATATTTATGCAAAAATATTAAAGCTGCTGAGTTAATAAATATCTTAGAGAGTTTCATCGATAAAGAGATTCTGAATAAACCGGAGAAAATATTAAAATCTCCTATTGTACTTTATTTCAAAATGCTTAAGAAATATGGAATCAACCATCCTGTATCATACGAAAAAGTAAGACAGATTTTTGTTAAGTATCAGATAATGAAGGAGAATAAAGAGCTATCAACAATTTCAGCAGAATACAGAATTGGATTAAGAGAAGGATTTAGAACATGGCTCGGTGCTAATCAGATGATTGCTGTGGATGCTGAAACAGGTGAAGAATATTCATGGAATGATGTTATTTCAATTGAGGAGGAAATTGATCCCGAAGATGCTTCTAAATTAGTTGAAGCTATATCTACAACATCCGTTCTAAGAGAAGCAATATTCTTATTCTCAAAAGGGAAATTGCTTCGACTTGATGATATTGTACCGAACGGAATTTGGATAAGTTTTGTCCGCAGTTATCATGATAAATCAGTTTATCGAGTATCTATTCAGACTCGCTTTATGGGAAGTTATGATATACTTCTAAACCTAAATAAAAAACTTTCGCCCGAAAATGTATGGGAAGAGGTTAATTGGCTTATACTTGCCGGCTCTAGGCATTATTTGTCAGAATTAGTTGAAGACTTCGGAGGGTATTGGGATGAGTATGAATTTTGGAGTAGTAAATTTATTGCAGGCGATACTGTTCATAAATATATTCTAAAGGAATTAAGAAGGAATGAAGCTTTATCAAATAATAAGGTTAAAATATTGCTCCCATTTTTTATTTGGAATGCATCCGCTTCTTATTGCAATTTTTGGCGATTAACCGGTTATTCTCTTTTATTATCAAGCCCTACTCCAAAGAATTTTATTATTCCTACTCATGATTACCAAAGCGGAACTCGTGTGGTTTCATTTTCCGAAAGAAGAGATTGCAATGGCATTACTGATTTCTTCAATACTTTTTATGATAATTTTGTTCAGAATGTTTTAGACGAATTTCCCTCACTCGAAATAAGAAACCCTTGGCACTATATCTTTTCAGGAGTGCTTAATACATTCGGAGAAATAGAGGGGTTCAAATATATTCTGCAATTCGAAGAAGAACTAGTAATCAATTCGCCTGATAACCCGATTTTATTGTGGATTGATAAATATAAAAAATTCTTTGAGGGAAATGGTTTTGTTCCAAAACAAATTTTCTTTGCTGTAAAAAGATTTTTAAGATGGAGCGAGCTTAATTCCGATGCTGATTTAAGTGCTCAAGCTGAGCTTATATATGATTTATATAATACATATAATTTATCAGAATTAGAGGAAGTTCATCCCGAAGCAAGAACAAAATTCTTTATGGAGACAGTTTTTAGAGATTCTAATGATTCATTTAAAAGAATTTTGAACGACTTGATTCATAAACAAAAGAATAAGGAAATAAGTAAGGAAGCTATTATTGGAGAGTTTTTTAATCTCTCTTCAGTATTTGAATTAAGTGAAAAAGAAAACTTTTTCTTAACTCGATTAACTTATCCATTCTTGAAACCTACTGATACAGCCGCAATAATTAAAACGAAAGCTGAGGGGGAGGAAAGGTCAGATCTGGTTATTAAACTTTTTGATTCAGATGGAGCTCCATTCTATATTCGAAAACCCTCTAATCCAAAAGAGATTTCTAAGCTTCATCAGATTTTCTTGGAAGCGAATTTATTAGTTAATTTCCGTCCAGAACATCAATTTCTTGTTGCTGTTTCCGAAAGAGGATTTATTATTGGTGGTTTATTTTACACTCAAATGAATGATACAACAATTCATATGGATAAGATTGTTGTATCGAATAGATATAGAAGGAAAGGGATTAGCGAGGGATTAATGGATGAATTTTCAAAAAGATTGAAAAATGAAGGATATAAATACTTAACAACGGGATTCTTTAGACCTGAATATTTTTATAGATTCGGATTTAGTGTAGAAAGAAAGTACACAGGATTAGTTAAAGATTTGTCGAATGGATAATTTTTCATATCTTTGGAAAACAAATTGATTAATCCAATCCAAAAAAAATCCATGTCACTGAAAAAGAAAGTAAAGTATATTTTTATAACAGGCGGCGTTGTTTCATCGCTTGGAAAAGGTATCACTGCGGCTTCATTAGGCTTATTATTAAAGCTTCGAGGTTACTCTGTTACAATTCAAAAATTTGATCCATATATAAACGTTGACCCCGGGACTATGAATCCATTTCAACATGGTGAAGTATATGTTACCGATGACGGTGCTGAAACAGATCTTGATCTCGGACATTATGAGAGATTTCTTGATGTGGATATGTCTCGCGCTAATAATACTACAACCGGTCAAGTCTATTTTGATGTTATTACGAAAGAGCGAAGGGGCGATTTCCTTGGTGCAACTGTACAGGTAATCCCACATATCACGGATGAAATTAAGAATAGAATGAAAGCTCTTGGCGAAACCGGCAAGTATGATATAATCATAACTGAAATTGGCGGAACTGTCGGTGATATCGAGAGTCTTCCATTTATCGAAGCAATGCGTCAATTGATGTTAGAAGTTGGACGGAAGAGCACTCTTAATCTTCATGTTACTCTTGTTCCCTATATTAAATCTGCAGGGGAAGTGAAAACAAAACCAACGCAGCATAGTGTAAAAAATCTTCTTGAATTAGGGATTCAGCCAAATATTTTAGCCTGTCGGTCAGAAGAAAAGATAGGTAAAGACCTTCGAGAAAAAATTGCTCTTTTTTGTAATGTAGATAAAGAAGAAGTTATTTCCGTTTATGATTGTTCAACAATTTATGAAGTGCCTTTAGTTCTCAACAAACAGAATTTGGAT
>JALNXG010000003.1 GCA_023230485.1 Melioribacteraceae bacterium | reverse complement strand
TTCATATTGGAAAAAGTTCTCTAATAGACAGACAATGCCTGAAGGTGCTGGTTTTATGCAAGCTACTATTGTTATACATGGTGCTGACGGTGCTCCTGAAGCTTCTTACGGAATTGATGATGTTAGATTAGAATTAGTGGAATCAGTTAAAGATACTACCAACTTATTAGCTAATCCGGGATTTGAACAAGGTGTAACTGAAAATGGCGTCCCTGTTGGTTGGATTGGTTATGCTCAAGCAGGTGCAAGTATCGAATTTAAAAGCGATATGGCTACTGCACATAGTGGTGTAAACTGGGTTAAATGTACAAGCACATTAGGTGGTTACTATTTGTTGTATCAAAATTCATTCCCTGCAAAAGAAGGACAGACATGGAAGTTTAGCTCATATTTTAAAGATTTATCACCTGCTTTCCCGGGTGCAAACTTTGCAGCATTAAAAATATCCGCTAAGAGTATTACTGGCTCAACATTTCAGTATTGGGAAGTTTTCCCTGATTCAGTAACAACAGAATGGGCTGAATATTCAAATGAACAGAAATTGCCTGAAGGGACTTCATACATTCAAGCTGTTATTGTAATTCATGGTGCCGATGGTGCTCCTGAAGCTTCTTATGGAATTGATGATGTGAAATTAGAATTGGTTAATGATCCAGGTACAAGTGTTGAAGAAAATGGAATAATTCCTTCACGATATGAATTAAGCCAGAACTATCCAAATCCTTTCAATCCTACAACAAAGATAGTTTATAATATACCTCAAGAAGGTGTTGTTACCTTAAAAGTATTTAATATGATTGGACAGGAAGTGGCATCATTAGTAAATGAAGTTAAATCTGCTGGAAGTCATCAAATTAATTTCAATGCAAAAGAACTTGCAAGTGGTATGTATATTTATAGAATTCAGGTTGGTTCATTTACCTCAGCTAAAAAGATGTTGTTAATAAAGTAATTATAATTCCGTGAGACCCAATTATATTGGGTCTCTTTTCTATTTTTTAATGAATTTAAAATTTAATGAGTGCTTGAAAATGGCAAATCATTGCAAAACAAAAAGCTATACAAAAATAATTTATATCATATTATTTTTACTTGTAAACCACACTTTATTATTGGCGGCTAATTCCGGAAAAATTGTCGGTACGGTTAAAGATGCTGAAACCGGCGAAGCTTTAATTGGCGTTAATATTATTGTTATGGGAACTCAAACGGGAACTGCTTCCGATATTGATGGAAGGTTTACAATCTTAGGATTATCTCCCGGCACCTATAAAATAAAGTTATCTTATATCGGTTACCAAAGTGTAGTTGTGGAAAACGTAAAAATAATAATTGATAGAACTACCGACATTCAAGTGGAGTTGCAAAGAACATCGATATCTTTAGAAAAAGAAATTATAGTGAGAGCAACCAGACCTCCGATTGCGTTGGATGTCTCCTCCAGTAAAAGAGATATTGAAATATCGGAAGTTGAAACGATGCCCGTAATAGATTTCAATAATTTATTGAATATGCAGCCGGGTACAATTTATAAACCAAAGACTAATGATAGTCAAGAACAGATAACGAATGAATTATCAATTCGCGGTGGTACAGGTGTTGGTGTGTTTGTTGATGGTCTTAATGTTACAGAAGCACTATCGAGCGGTTCATTGACTAATTTTAATATGAGTTCTCTGAAAGCTGCTGAGATTTTAACGGGTGGTTTTAATGCTGAATATGGAAATATTCGTTCAGGTGTAATTAACGTAGTAACTAAAGATGGGACTGAAAAATATACATTTAGCGCAGACGTAAAATATAGTCCGGCTGATAGAAAACATTTCGGCGAATCAATATTCGATACTAAATCAGCACCTGAATGGCTTCTCTATGGTTATAACGATGCGTTGTTCGGTCCTGATGGAGTTCATACAGAAGGAAAACCTGATAGTTATTGGGAATATTTCTCTGCGAATGATACGACATACGGCTTCACTCCGGAACAAGCTCAGGAAGTTTGGAAATATCAGCATAGACCGAGAGATTACGGTCACAAGCCTGATTATATTGTCGAAGCTACAGTCGGCGGTCCGGTTCCTCTTTTTAGTTATATAAGTAAAGATGCTAATCTTCGCTTCTTTACAAGTTGGAGATATGAATATAATATGTTTGCAGTTCCTCTTTCAAGAGATCACTTCGAAGATATGAACTGGTTCTGGAAACTTACTTTTAATCCAATTAAAGGTATGAAAGTAAATTTTCAAGGAACATATCAGCAAAATCTTTCGAGCACAACATATAATACGCCGCAAGTTTCTGTTACAACTACCGAGCAGGCAATTTATAGTATGCAGTATCCATTAACGAAATATTACCAGGCAATGCGTTCGATAGCAGATCGTTATAGAAATCAATTTGCTCTTAACATTTCCCACGCATTATCCGAGAATACTTTTTATGATTTTAAGTTATCTTATTTATTACGCCGTTCATTTGTTAATCATGCAGATGAAAGAAGCAATGATATTGCTTTTACTGTCGGTGGCGTTGGATTTAATGAACAGCCAAATGGTTGGACTCCTTATGATGTAGCAGATTTTGGCGGTAAAGAAAGTCAATTTGGAATTAAAACTTCCGGTTTCTCATTTATACTCGGCGGTCATGGTAAAGAAAGAGATTATTCAACAGAGATTTTAATAAATACACGATTCGATATTGTTAGTCAGATAAATGATAATCATCAGATAAAAGCGGGTTTAGAATTTAATTATGATGATATGAATATGAATCATGGACTTATACAGATTTCACCACCATTAGTTAAGTTCGATCAATTCAGACAAATACCGATTAAGATGGCTATGTATGCGCAGGATAAAATTGAGTTTAGCGGTATGATTGCTAATATTGGTCTTCGAGTGGATTATACAGATAGAAGAGGTAGTTACTATACAGATCTATTTTCCGATTACTATACTGTTGATAGTCTTTACTTAGTCCCGACCGAAAGAATTGAACCATTTATGTATGTAAGTCCAAGAATTGGTATTTCACATCCAATAAGTGAAAAAAGTAAACTATTTTTTAACTATGGACATTTTTATGATGAGCCGGGTGTTAGTTTTCTTTATAATAAAAGAGAAAGATATGGCGGCTTCTATGATCGAATTGAAAACTCAAACTTAAAACCACAACGCACAATCGCTTATGAATTAGGATTTGAACAGCAGATAGGAAATGAATATTTATTTCACGTATCAGGTTTTTATAGAAATATTACTAATCAAGTTAAATGGGTAGATTATTATTCTGAAATCGGAAATAGAATATCTACTTATTCAAACGATAATTACGCTGATTCTCGTGGTCTTGAAGCAATATTCGAGAAAAAGGTTGGTGATTATATTCTTGGTAGCTTGAGTTTTGATTATTTGATTACTTCATCAGGTGATTTTGGTCAAGCTGTATTTTACGAAGAAGTATTAAAAACACCGGGAATGAGCAGCAGCTCTCAATATACTCCTGGAGCTTCATATTCTTTTTTGGCAAATATTACCTTTAAATCCCCTGTAGGCTGGGGTGAAGATATCTTGGGTTTTGATCTCTTTGGTGATTGGGTTCTCAATTTTACTCACGAATATCGAAGTGGAAAAACATTTACATATAATCCAAAAGGACTTCCTGGTGTAAATAATAATATGAGATGGAATCCTCATATGAATACTAATATGAGATTATCCAAAGGTGTTGAAATCGCTGGTTTCTCAACTGTTATTTATTTGGAAGTATATAACTTATTTAATGTTAAGGAGCTAAATCCGAATTTAAGATCGCTTCTTCTTCCTTACTTGAAATTATATAATGAGTATTTAGAATCATTAAATCTTCCTGAAGAGGGTGGAAATGATAATCCGGGTGATTATAAAGCTGATAACATTAAATTGCCGACAAATGCAAATTTCCCGAATCAACTTTTATTTAATACACCGCGTGATATTTATTTAGGAATAAAAATTAATTTTTAAAATGGAGTTTTGATGAAACGCAGTTTCAAAATAATCGTATTCTCTTTATTGCTCATTTCTTCATGGAATATATTGCACGCACAAAAAGCGTTTGAACATCATATAAATCGTCTGGCTTTGGAAGTAAGTGAAAACGGGGCTTTGCTCTATCGTAATAATACCGTTTTATATCCAACATGGCCCTACGATTCACGCTATTTCAATTTCTCATCGAAGAAGATGTATATCGAATCATGGGGAGTTTGGTTAGGTGCAAGAAATTTTATGGGAGTGGGAGATACTACTTCTAAAGATGCATTCGTTGCCTGCGGTAATTTATATCTGAATACAAATGATATTGTGCCGCTTAGCTTACAAAAAAGAATTAGATATCCATATCCAAGTGTAAGGGTATATGATGGAAGAGGTCAAATAAAAGCGGAAACATTCGATAACGCTTCCTTAGTACCATCTCTTATTTGTGATGAACAGATTGAATCTGTTTGGACAACTACACTTGGTATTACTGTTCAGCTTAAGACTTATGCTTATGCAATTGAGGGGCATAAAAACTATGTAGTTTTCGAATATCGGTTTATTAATACCGGTAATATTGATAATAATGTCCAAACGAAAGAATTAAAAAACCAATTAAAAGATGTTTGGTTTGGATTCCCATTTTCCACTGATATCAAACCAAGATTTGGCGGAACTGAAGCAGACGATAATTATGAGTATTATGGGTCTAATTATGATGAATGGATCAAGGGAAATAAAACTGCGGATTCCACTCGTGTGCTAATCGCATGGGATGGTAATAATGTTGATACAGACAGCTACGATCCTGATCCAATTACAATGGAACCGAGGGTACCCGGTTTTTATGGACTTGGAATTCTTCATGCTGATAAACAGGCAATTGATGATTTAGAATCAGGTTCATCAGACGATCCAAAACAGCCGGTGAATGTTGATAATTCTTCGGGACTGGAATCTAGTGCGAGTGCGCAAATTCAAAAATTATCCCAAGGCGGCAATAAAAATTTTGCAGGTTATGGTGTGCAAGATTTTCTAATGAGCTTTGGTCCTTATAATATCCCCGTTAATGAAGATGTACGCATAGTACTTGTTCAGGTTATTGATGGAATCGATAGAGAAAAAGCAGAAGACTTAGGAATGAAATTGTTAAGTGGAACAATCACAAAAACACAATATGAAGCAGAAGTGGCAACAGGAAGAGATTCATTATTTAATTCTCTTTCTGCAGCAAAGTTGGCATTCAAAAAAAGATTCAATATTCCTGATCCCCCGCCATCCCCGGATTCTATATTTGTTACTTCAAGTATGGGGAATATTAAAATCGAGTGGTCTGCCAGCTCCGAGCAAGCGATAGATCCTGATACCAAGAAAAAAGATTTCTGGGGATATAGACTATATCGTGCTGCAATATCACCAGATAATAAATGGGAAATGATTTATGAAATGGGAGGTAATTCTGGTAATCCTATCGTTCATTCCTATATAGATTCTAATGTAGTAGTTGGTTTTAATTACTATTATGCTGTTACAGCTTTTGATGATGGCAAAGATAATTATATACATCCTGGACAGTCGCTCGAAAGTTCTCGTCTTACATCGACTGCTTATGTTGGGGCATCTTCTGCTGTAGAACCACAGAATACGAACGAAGGATTTAAGTCAAATTTAAGAGTTGTACCAAATCCATATAATATTCGTTCAATCAATTATGGTGATCCCAATAATCCGAGTGATGTACAAAATAATAAACTTTTATTTGTAGGACTGCCAAAGAGATGTACTATAAGAATATTTACTGTTTCAGGCGATCTAGTAAAAACAATATACCACGATAGTGGTTTAGGTTCAGAAGAATGGAATCAAGTAACTGATTCAAATCAGTTTATCGTAAGTGGGCTTTATTTAGCTCATGTTGAATCTGATTTGGGAAATGAAATAATAAAATTTGTGGTGATAAGATGATTAAACGAAATCTTTTCCTAATGATTTTCCTCTTTTTGTTGTTATCCTTTAATCATAATTTTGCGCAGGATAATTTTAATAAAGTGGGACAGAGCGGCATGCAATACCTAAAAATAGGTGTTGGAGCTGAAATGGTTGGACGTGGAGAGGCAGGTATCTCCGCAGTTAAAGGCGTTAACGCTATGTTCTGGAATCCTGCCGGTTTAGCTGAAATGGAAAATAATGAATTTCTTTTCAGTCATAACTCATGGATTGCAGATATTTCACTGAACGCAATTGGTGTTGGTGTTAATTTAAATGAATGGGGAGTAATCGGTGCTAATGTTTTATGGATGGATTATGGTGAACTACATAAAACTTCCGTAGCACAAACAATTGAAGAATCCGCTCAGTACGGTTATGTCGATGAAGGAACATTTTCGCCAACTGATATGGCAATCGGTTTTACATATTCTAAAAAGGTCTCCCCTCAATTCTCATTCGGTGGGCAGGTAAGATACTTATATGAGAATTACGGAAGTAATGTTACATTAAATCCGGCAGGTGAAAAAAGCTTAACAGATAATACTATGTCTGCTTTTGCTTTAGATTTTGGAACTCTTTATTATCCTGGATTTAAAAGTTTAGCATTCTCTATGACTATACAGAATTTCTCCACTGACTTAAAATACGAGCAAGAATCATTTAGTACTCCGCTTACATTTAAGATAGGTCTCTCGATGAATATGTTCGATCTTTGGGAGAATACTTCTAAAAATTCTCTTTTGGTTGCTGTTGATGCTATTCATTTAAGAGATTATTCTGAAAGATTAAATCTTGGTTTAGAATATAGTTATTTAGGTCTATTTAATGTGAGATGCGGTTATAGAGTGAATTATGATCTTGGAGGATTCACTGCCGGTGCTGGTGTAAGATATTCTATTTCTAATAGTCTCGGCTTCAAGCTAGATATCAGTTATATGGTTGAAAATACAGGGAGATTTACTTCTCCATTACAGTTAACAGCTAGTTTACTAATGCTTTAATAAACAAGAAGTATTAAGCGAATCTATTATGAATATAAAGAAGGTAAATCCGGTTAAAGGGCAGACATTATTGAGGCAGAGAAATGTCTCTGTCGTTATTGAGAAAATCTATTCAGATGGACCAATAACAAATAGGGATATTGTTAATAGCACTAGTATCTCTTTTGCTAAGGTTAATACGATTACTACCACTTTAAGCAAAATCGGATTGATTGTTCAAGATGGTAAAGAAGAATCCATTGGCGGAAGAAGATCTGCATTATATAATATCAATCATAATTTCCGATATTCAATAGGCTGTCAACTATCTCATACGCGGATTCATACTTGTATTTGTAATCTAAAAGGAGAACCACTTTTTTACGAAGCAATTCCTTATAATAAGGAAGATGGTAAAGACACAGTATTAAAAATGTTGATAGAGGCGATTGATCAGTTAATAAAAAAAGCAAAAATCCCTCGTGATAAATATCTCGGAATTGGGTTATCCATTGCCGGTTTATATAATCCAAATGATGGCTCAGCTATTCCATTCCCCCATTTAGTTAATTGGGGAGTAGTAGCATTTAAAGATATTCTCGCTAAGAAATTCAAGATGCCGAATTATATACTTAACGTTGCGAATGCCGCAGCATTAGCAGAGCAAAATTTCGGTGTCGGTATGGGTAAGAATAGTATACTTTACTTAAATGTGGGTACCGGTCTTGGTATGGGGATTATTCTTAATGGAGAATTATTTGAAGGTGTATCCGGTTCAGCAGGTGAATTTGGGCATATATCCGTTGATGATCATGGACCTTTATGCGAGTGTGGAAACCTCGGCTGTCTCGAAGCAATTGCAAGTACCAGAGCAATTGTTAATCAGGCAAAAGATTTGATTCAAAAAGGTGTTAATTCCAGTCTCCTCGATTTGACAGAGCGCGATATAAATAAATTGGATTTTGATCTCATCTGTCAAGCAGCTTTATCAAGCGATAAATTAGCTTATAACCTGGTTGATAAAATGGGTCAGAATATCGGCGAGGGTATTGTTACTCTTATAAATTTATTTAATCCTGAAAGAATAATTGTAGGTGGAAAAATTGGTTGTGCAGAAAATATTGTAACTCCTGCAATGATGCATGTAGTTCAAAAAAGAGCTTTAGAAATGCCTAGAAGAAATACTGAAATAGTCTTTTCAAAAATGGGAAGTCATTCCGGAACGATTGGTGCAACTGTTCCAATAATTGATGATTTTTTTAAAAATAAAATTAACACTTTCATTGACGAAAAATAGTGTTGAGGAAAAATTAAGAACGTAATGAAAAAACTAAGAATTGCAACTATTGGTGTTGGAAGATTTGGAATATTTCATCTGCACGCATTTAGACAATTAGAAGAAATTCTAAATGTTGAATTGGTAGCTGCTGCTGAAATTGATGCCACAAAACATTCAGCGATTAAAAATAATTTTAATATTCCCGTTTATTCTAATTATTTAGAAATGATAGAGAAGGAAAATCTAGATGCAGTATCTGTCGCTACTGTTGATTATCAACATAAAGATATCGTTCTCAATTCGTTAATGCACGGATTACATGTACTTGTAGAAAAACCATTAGATACTAATTCTATTGGTTCTTTAGAGATGGTGAATATTGCAAAAGAAAGAAAATTGATTTTACAGATCGATTTCCATAAACGATATGATCCATATCATGTCGAAATAAAAGATCTGGTAAAGAAAAATAGGTTCGGAGATTTTCTTTATGGTTATTGCTATATGGAAGATCAGATTGTAGTACCGCGTGATTGGTTCAAAGATTGGGTTAGTAACACTTCTCCTGCATGGTTTCTAGGCTCTAATTTTATCGATCTAATTAGCTGGCTGATGAATAGCAGAGTAAAAAGCGTTTATGCAAAAGGACAGAAAAACAAATTACAAAAACTTGGACTTGATACTTATGACTCGATCACAAGTATGCTAACCTTTGAAAACAATGCTATTATTACGCTAGATAGTTCTTGGGTTTTACCTGAGAATTTCTCTTCTATCGTTAATCAAGGATTTAGGTTGATCGGTACTGAGGGTATTGTAGAGGCGGATTCACATAACCGTGGAACTACTTCATGCTTTACATCAGAAAAAGGTATTCGAAATCATAATTCCGGCTTTATGCATTTAGAAAAAGATATTTATGGTAAACCAAGATATGTTGGATATGGTATAAATAGCATTCAACATTTTATAGAGAATGTAGTCCACTTAAAAAATGGTCTAACATTGAATGAATTGGAAGGGACATATCCTTCAGGAATTGATGGGCACGAAGTTACAAAAGCCATTGAAGCTATTCATTTAAGTATTGAAACCGGTGAAGTCATAGATGTCCAAAAAGGGAAAGAGTTATGCTCAAAAGTGGTATAAAGTTATTTCTTATTGTTTTATTGTTTCTATTTGCTTCGAGCATAGTGTACAGTCAAAACAAAAAAGAACAATTAATAATATTTCATTTCGATTTTAATTCTGTTTCGTTGAACAAAGATTATGTAATAAAATGGATTGATAAAGCTTCCCAAATGGGTTACAATGCAATACTTTGGGAAATTGAAGATGACATTAAATGGGAAACCTGCCCTGAATGTGCAAGCGATGATGCATTTTCTAAAGATGAATTTAAGGAAATAATAAAATACTCAAGATCATTAGGTTTAGAACCGATACCTTTGCTTCAAACTATTGGTCACGGGGAATACGTATTGCAGCATGAAAAATATTTTTCATTTCGAGAGGATTCAAGTCGATACGATTGTTATTGCACGAGCAACGATGATGTAAAAACATTTATGAAAAGTTGGATTAATGAATATCTAGAAATATTCGGCGATGTAAAATATTTCCATTTAGGTGGGGACGAAGCTTATGCTTTTGCAACATGTGATGTTTGTAAAAGTACCGCAGATAAAGTTGGCAAGAATAAATTATATGCTGATTATTTGAATGATATTGCAGTGCCTCTATTCGAAAAAAATATTAGACCAGGTGTTTGGTGTGATATGATTTTAAGCCATCCAGATGAACTCGATGCAATATCAAAAAAGTTTGTTATATGGGATTGGAATTACTGGGATGGCGATTCGTCTCCTGAAAGAGTTATGGTCTGGGGAAAGGGACGATTAGCTAAAGATAAAATTACAGATGAAATAAAAAATACTTTCACGCAAATATTTGACAAAGATAGAAATTTCAATCCATTTTATACTAGCGACTACTTAAAAATGAAAGGATATGAAATAATCTTATGCAGTAGTGCTCGTAGTTACGGAGATGCAGTTTTCGTAGGTACAAATAATTTACACTTCGATAACATAATCGGTGCAGCACGTAAAACAGCTAAATTAGATTTATTAGGAACTTGCGTTACAAGCTGGGCGGTACGCATCCCAAATTTTGAAACACAAGAATTGTGGCTATATAGCGCGCCATTCACGATTAATAATCCCACACTCTGTAAAGAAAAAATTTTGAATGAAGTTCAGAGATATTATTTAATAAGCGATGATATTGATATCAATAATGCCTTTGAAAAAATCGGTTTTACATTCCCATTTAATTATCAAAACACAACTGGAATAATGTGGACAGGATTAAAAGACTCCAAACCCGCACCTGCAAATTATATCAAAGACTTAATTGCTAAATGGAAGACTAAAAATCAATGGGATGCAATGAAGCAAATGATTTCTAAATCATCCAAAGAAATTGGAGCTGGAATGAGTGAATTTATTCAGATAATTCCTAAATCAAATTCCGGTTTTGAAATATTAGAAAACTGGAGTAAGGCAGCGTACTTTCAATATTGGCAATCGATTTTAGCTTCTAAGATTGCTGATAATGCAGACGGGTCGAAATTAGTTGATAGTAAAGAGATTTTAGAATTAACAATTAGATTGAAAAAAGAATATACTGACTGGGCAAATGACTGGATGACCGAAAAATCCGCTGATATAAATGCCGGGTTAATATATGATTCTATAATAAACTACTTTGAAACACCTTAATAATCTTTAAGTAAAATTAAAATAATGAGAAATATATGCTCCTTCAAAATGCAGATTATGTTGTAATTCTTATTTACACAATTTTAGTTTCCGCAATCGGTTACTACGCCAAAAGTAAAGTAAAAAATATGGAAGATTATTTTGCCGGCGGAAGAAGTGTCCCTTGGTGGATGGCTGCTATCTCTCATCATATGAGTGGTTATAGCGCATTCGCTTTCGTTGGACATGCTACTGTTGCCTATATGAGCGGATTTTCTATCTGGACATTTTTTGCAGTTCCTATATTTATTGCAATGATTATAGGTGCTTATACTTGGGCTCCTAAATGGGTACGCCTTAATGTTATTACTCCCGTAGAATATTTAGAAGAACGATTTGATCTAAAGACAAGGAAATTATTTGCATGGAGCGGCATCGGTATTAAGTTTATTGATGAAGGTGTGAAGCTCTATTCTCTCTCAATTATTGTCCATGTAGTCTCCGGATTCCCGCTTGAATTTACTATTATCGCTTGCGGTTTAGTAACCATGATCTATATTATGTTCGGTGGTCTTTGGGCAACTATGCTTACAGATTTTATGCAATTTGTTGTGCAATTCGGTACTTCATTTGTCTTAGTTTATTTGGTTTTAACAGCTGTTGGCGGCTGGTCAAATATGTGGGACAATTTACCTGCCGGGCATTCATCTTTATTCAGTAATGCCATCTCCCCAGGATTTATGTTGGTCTATCTATTTGTAATTATACTTAGTTATAATGGCGGTACATGGGGACTTGCTCAACGTTTTTATTCCATCGGTAAACCATCAGATGCTAAGAAGGCAGCAATATTATCGGCAATGTTATACCTAATCTATCCATTGGCAATTTATATCCCTATCTGGTCTGCGAGATTAGTAATCGGCGAAATTGAAAATCCGGAACAAGCTTATGTATTAGTTGCTCAAAAATTCTTTAGCCAATTAACTCCTGGTATGATCGGTCTTTTTGTTAGTTCAATTTTCGCTGCTACAATGTCAATGATTAGTGCTGACTTAAATTCACTATCAGCAGTTTTTACTAAAGATATTTATCAAAGGTCATTCAGTGCAAATGCTTCCGAAAATAAACTTGTAAAGATTGGAATGATATCTACAATTGTATTTGGGTTATTAACGATAGTATCAGCTTTAATCACTATTCATCTTGAAGGTGCATTTAATACGATGGTTGAATGGTATGCTGCAATACTTGGTCCGATATCGATCCCATTACTATTCGGAATGATTTTTAGAAAACCGACCTGGCGCGGAGCGATCTATTCGTGGGCAGCGGGATTCGCTACGTTTGTAATCGTGAAGTATGGAGTTCCTTGGATGACGGGAATACCTACTGCATTTGAATACTATACCGGTGCGGAATTATTAGTTTCATTCTCGGTTTTCTATTTTGAAGGATTGATTAATAAACAAACTGATGAAGAGGTTGAGAAAGTTGACAAATTATTTAAACGAATTAAGAATCAAAAAGGATGAAAATAATCATTAAAAATGGGAATATCCTTCTTCCCAATGGTCTAAAAAAAGTTCATATTGAAATTGAAGATGGCATTATTACGAAAATTTCTAAAAATTTAGTAAAAGATAATTCTGCTCAAGTTATAGATGCTAAAGGGAAATATATTCTACCCGGTTTTATCGATCTTCATACTAATGGAATTGGTGGATTCGATTTAACAAATGGCTGGTATGATTATAAAAAAGAATCATTCTCGGTAAGTAAGGAGAAATATTTATCCGGCATAGAAAATTCAATGAAAGAGTTTGCGAAACATGGAACGACTTTAGTGGGATTTACTGCTTTAGAAGCACCAATTGAAAAAATTAAGAAAATATTTAGTTACATCGCTGATTATAAAAATAAATCTGAATCAATATTAAAAGATATCTTCTATGGAATATATATAGAAGGTGTCTTTATGAAAGATGAAAGATATAAGGGTGCTCATAATCCTAAATATTTTTTTAAGCCTTCGATAAAATTATTTGATGAATTGCAAAATGCCGCAGGTGGACATATCAAGATAGTTAATGTTGTACCTGAATGGGGTAAAGATGCATTCAATCTTATTGCTTATCTTAAAAAGAAAAAAATTCTTGTAGCCGCAGGGCATACATCTGCAACGGGTGATGAATATACAGCTGCAATTAAAAATGGATTACAATTAGCAATTCATGTATTAAACGGTCCTTCATCCTCATCATTCAAACCATTTGATAATGGTGGAGCATTAGAAACACTTTTGAAATCACCTCAAATGCATCTTGAAATTATTCCTGATGGTTATCATGTTGATAAATCTTACCTTATGGATATATTAAAGAGAAAAGGAATTGATAAGTGTATCGCCATTTCAGATAGTATGTTCGTTACTAATATGAAAAAAGTAAATGAATATATAATGAATGGGGTTGTAGGAAAATTAAGTAAGAACGGAGAGTTTCTTTATATTGCCGATAAAGGGAATTTCAATGCACTCTTCGGCAGTGTGCTTACAATGGATAAGGCTTTTGAAAACTTAATATCGTGGTTTATGCAGCCTATTGAAGGTGTGTGGAATGAACTACATAAACCGTTGGGTTTTGCTGATGCATTATTGAATGCCTCTAAAATGTGCTCACAAAACCCAGCGAGTATTCTTGGATTAAAAACGACCGGAAGTATAGCTATCGGAAATAATGCTGATATTCTGGTAACAGAAATATTGAATAACAATACGAAGTACAAGCTGAGAATTAATAAAGTTCTCCTTAAGGGAAATATTATTTTTGAAAATTAATTATTAATAAAAAGAAAGATTAAAAATGACTAATAAAAAATATATTTATATAATTCTATTCTCAGTAGCAATAATTTTTCAAGAAAATGTTTTCGCTCAAAAGGGAAGAGCGATGTGGATCTGGAATAGTGCTAATCAAGTTAATAGCATGATAAATAATTATGGAACTTATAGACAAGATCTATTTGATTTTTGCAGAGCACCACATGGCAATGCCGATAATAAAATTACAACACTATTTTTAAGCTGTAGTGCTTTTATATATAGTAATTATGGTAATTTACAAAACTTTATTTCAGAGGCTTCTGATAGTGGTATAACGATTGAATATCTTGATGGTGATCCTTCATGGGCAACTTATAATCAAGCTTATGGTTATGATAGAATCAAAAAGGTGATTGAATATAATGCTTCATGTTCAAAGGAAGAACAAAAATTTAAAGGAGTGCATTTCGATGTAGAACCATATTTATTAAAAGTCGGAAGTAGTTATAGAGCCCCTTATTGGGATTCTGATAGAATGGCAGTTTGGAATTCATTCCTTGCGTTTAATGATACATGCCAAGCCTTGGTCGATAGTTCAAATTCCAATTTGTATTTCGGAATAGCAATTCCTCGTTGGTTTGAAAGTCATGTCGGTATTGATGAATTAAAAAAATTGCAAAGTAAAATAGATTATGTTGCTATCATGGATTATAATGAAAAAGCCAGCGTAATTATTAGCGATGCTAAAAATGAAATTGACCATGCGAAAGAATTAAATAAAAAAGTTTGGATTGGAGTGGAGACTAAACAAATTG
The DNA here is from genome assembly GCA_023230485.1 of Melioribacteraceae bacterium. Lineage (GTDB taxonomy): Bacteria > Bacteroidota > Ignavibacteria > Ignavibacteriales > Melioribacteraceae > BRH-c32. Next base: position 86,771 of record JALNXG010000003.1, on the reverse strand, counting down.
AACCTGAAACAGTTTCTTTCTATGAAGAAGGTGTTGCTTTTATGGAAGAACAATTAGCTACTGTCAATAATGTTTATGGTAACGAAGATGTCTTCTTGGGCTTTGCAATTCATTCATACAGATATTATCGAGTTTTGAAAAATGATCCGGTTTCGGTAAAAAAAAATGATGCACCGATAAATAATGAATTTGTATTAGAACAAAATTATCCTAATCCATTTAATCCTTCTACTATGATTAGCTTTTACTTAAAGAATTCAAGCAACGTTTCATTAAGCATCTATAATCTTCTTGGGCAAAAAGAGGTTGAATTAATAAATGATGACTTATCATCCGGTTGGCACGAAGTGATTTTTACAAATGAAAATCTTTCATCGGGAGTTTATTTTTACGAGTTGAGATCAAATGAATTTTCTCAAAAAAGGAAAATGATACTTCTTAAATAATCGGTTAACAAATCTTTTTAAGAATCGGATGCATAAAGGTAATTATGAGCAAAGTAATAGTGAATAATATTAAGCAACGCCTTGCATCAATAGATGCATTTAGGGGATTGACGATTGCGGGGATGATTATCGTTCTAAATCCCGGTAGTTGGAAATATGGTTATCCCATATTTAAACATGCAAATTGGCATGGTTGGACTATTGCTGATTTAGTTTATCCTTTCTTTTTATTCATTGTTGGTGTATCTATTACCTATGCATTGGGTAAAGCAAAGGATGAAAACTTTGATAAAAAAAATATATATTTAAAAATAGTTAAGCGAAGTATTATACTATTTTTATTAGGTTTATTTATAAACTCGTTCCCTGATTTTAATTTCCACCAATTTAGAATTATGGGCGTTTTGCAGCGTATAGCTATCTGTTATTTAATTGTATCGGTTCTTTTTCTAAATACTGAATATAAGACACAGGCAATAATAGCAGTGTCTTTGCTATTTATATATTGGGCAATAATGGAATGGGTATCTGTACCCGGATTTCCATTGGGTAGCTACGGAAAAGGAGAAAACGCCGCGAATTATTTAGATCGATTTGTTCTTTCGGGTTTTATGGGTAGCTATGAAAAGCTGGGTGAACCAGAAGGTTTTATTAGTACTTTGCCTTCACTTTCGCTTACTCTTTTTGGGGTGCTTACCGGGCATTTCCTCAGATTGAAAAAGGAAATTCAAACTACTGCATCTATAATGTTTGGCGTTGGTGTTCTCCTTTTTTTACTTGGTTTAGTCTGGGATATTTGGCTGCCTATTAATAAAAACTTATGGACAAGCTCATTCACCGTTTTAACCTGTGGATTAGGTCTAATTCTTTTTAGTATATTTTATTATTTAATAGATGGACTTGGTTATCAAAAATATGCAAAGCCATTTATAGTTCTTGGGATGAATGCAATTACTGTTTATGTCTTATCCATAGTAGTTGCAAAGATTATAAAATTATTGACTTTCACTTCAAATGGAATTGAATATCACGCACGTTCTTGGGTTTATGAGAATGTCTTACTCGGATTGTTCGGTATCAATGGAGCTTCACTCGTTTATGCAATTTTATATTGCTCGATATGGTGTGGTATTATGTGGATACTTTATTATAAAAAAATCTTTATTAAAGTTTAATTAAAAATCTCTAAAACAAAATAGAATGAAAATGAAAAAATTAGCTTATGGATTAAAATCCTTAATAATATTATTACTAATTCCTATAACAATCTTTTCTCAAAAAGAAGTTAAGGATTTAAGTCTAATGCCAATGCCGGAAAATATTCAATTAAATGACGGTAAGTTTCTTCTCGATAAAGATTTCACAATTGTAATTAATAAAAATGAAAAAAAATTATTTGATGCTGCATATAGAAGTATAAAATTAATTACTGATCGATCAGGATTATTTTTAAATAATCAATTCCCATTCGTCCAACCGGATGCGAAAGGGAAAGGTGTTGTAATAAATATATCAGAAGATGTAGAATTAAAATTAGGCGTTGATGAAACTTATGAATTAGTAGTCAATGAGAAGCAGATAAAAATCGATGCACCAAATTCATTCGGTGCAATGCATGCTCTTTCGACTTTAGCTCAATTACTAGATTCTGATGAAGCCGGATATTATTTCCCAGGCGTAACTATTAAAGATAAGCCGCGTTTTGTTTGGCGCGGACTAATGATCGATATTTCTCGTCATTTTGAACCGATCGAAGTAATGAAAAGAAATATCGATGCTATGGCAGCAGTTAAAATGAATGTTCTCCATTGGCACTTAACTGATGATCACGGTTTTAGAATTGAATCAAAATCATTTCCAAAGCTTCATGAACTTGGCTCTGATGGTTTTTTCTATACGCATGAACAGATTAAAGATGTTGTAAATTATGCTTATGAAAGAGGAATAAGAGTAGTCCCAGAATTTGATCTACCCGGACACGCAACTGCTTGGGTCGTAGGTTATCCTGAATTAGCAAGTGCACCAGGACCTTATGTAATTGAACGAATGTGGGGTATCTTTAACCCAACGATTGACCCAACAAATGAAGAAGTTTATAAATTCTTGGAAACATTTTTCATAGAAATGACTGAACTCTTCCCTGATAAATATTGGCATTTAGGTGGTGATGAAAATAATGGAAAGCAATGGAATGCTAATCCAAAGATTCAAGAATTTATGAAAGCAAATAATCTAAAAGATAATCACGCACTTCAAAATTATTTCAATGTTCGCCTTGATAAGATTCTTTCCAAACTTAATAAAACAATGGTTGGCTGGTACACAGATGAAATGCCTGACATATCAAAAGACTATATTGTTCAAGCATGGAAAGGAAGAACCACACTTTATGAAACGGCAAAGAAAGGTTATAGAAGTTTGATTTCACACGGTTTTTATATTGATCTAGTTCAATCGACAGAATACCATTATAATAATGATCCAATTCCTCCTGATTCAATTTTGACTGATGAAGTGAAAGAAAGAATACTTGGCGGCGAAGCTACTATGTGGGCAGAGTTCGTAGGACCTGAAACAATTGATTCAAGAATCTGGCCTAGAACTGCCGCTATTGCTGAAAGACTTTGGTCTTCCGGCTCTATAAATAATTTAAACAATATGTTTAATCGTTTAGATCAAGTCAGTTTGCAATTGGAAAATTATGGAGTAACGCATATTAAAAACCAAGATATGATGTTAAGAAGAATTGCAAATAGTTATGATATAGAAACATTGAAAAATTTTGTAAATGCTGTAAAACCTTTATATACTTACTCTCGTGATCGTCCGCATATTGCTAAATCATACTATCCAATGACACGCATTGTAGATATAGCTCTGCCTGATCCAAGAAGCGCACGTTTATTCAATACGTCTGTTGATGAACTTTTATCAAACGAAAAGATTAATAGCGATTGTTATGAAAAAGTTAAATCACATTTAGAAACGTGGAAAGAGAATCATAAAAATTTATTGCCTCTTATTAAAGCAAGACCAATATTAGCAGAGGTGGAACAGCTTTCGGAAGATTTATCAAAAGTATCGTTAATTGGATTAGAAGCATTGGAATTAATAAAGGAAAATAAGAAAGCTGATGCTCTTTGGATAACGGCAAGTGCAGAAATATTAAAAACTGCGGCGGTTCCAAAAGGAGAAGCTGAACTAGCAATATTAAGTTCAATTAACAAACTATTAGCGAAAGTTAATTAGTAATATTTTTCAACTTTTTTATAAGAAAAATCTATGGCACATTTAGAGATGTTGGATTTTGTAATTGTTATTGTTTTCTTCCTTATCATTTTTGGTATAGCTGCATATTACTCAAAGAAAGCGGGTAAGGGTACTGATGAATTTTTCTTATCAGGCAGAAACATGCCTTGGTATATTGCAGGTACTGCAATGGTTGCAACAACATTTGCGGCTGATACACCTTTAGCTGTAACTGAACTAGTAGCTAAAAACGGAATAGCGGGCAACTGGCTTTGGTGGAATCTTGCAATTGGTGGTATGCTAACCGTTTTCTTCTTTGCTAAATTATGGCGAAGAGCAAATATTATGACCGATGTGGAGTTTGTAGAATTAAGATATTCCGGTAAGCCGGCTTCTTTCTTACGCGGTTTTCGTGCATTATATCTCGGACTCTTTATGAACGCTATTGTAATTGGCTGGGTTCATAAAGCAATGGAAAAAATATTCCATGTTACAATTCCAGAAGTTGATCCATTCTTATTGGTTGTTATTACGGCAATTATTATTGCTATCTATTCTTCTGCTTCCGGATTATTAGGTACTGCAAGAACAGATAGTTTTCAATTCGTCTTTGCAATGTTAGGATGTATCATCTTAGCGATTATAGTTGTTAATCTTCCGCAAGTAGGTGGTATGGCGGCACTCAAAGGGAAACTTGGCTCGCAAGTTTTTGATTTTTTCCCAAAGATTGGAGATGTGAGTTTAGATGGAATTACAGGTGGTGCAATGGCTATTTCAGTCGGTGCTTTTTTTGCCCATGTGGGATTGCAATGGTGGTCTAGTTGGTATCCGGGTGCAGATCCAGGCGGCGGAGGTTATATCGCTCAAAGAATGATGTCTGCTAAAGATGAAAAACATAGTCTTTTCGCTACGCTTTGGTTTACAATCGCTCATTACACATTACGCCCATGGCCATGGATTATTGTTGCTCTAGCTGCATTGGTGCTTTTACCAAGGGCTGATAATGTCTCTACTATACAAACAGAAAATCCAGAATTATATGAAGTAGTAGTGCAAGCTTATAATAATCAAGATGTATTAAAATCATCAAATCCCGCTTATCAGACAGCAGAATTTAAACAAATGTATGAGAAGTATGAGAATACAGTTGATCCCGGAGTTATGTATCCTAAAATTATGGTCAACTATTTACCTGGAGGTCTATTAGGACTATTAATAGCTGTCTTCCTCGCTGCTTATATGTCCACTCTTGCTTCTCAATTAAACTGGGGAACTTCTTACTTAATCAATGATTTTTATCGAAGGTTTATTGTAAGAGATGCAGACGAAAAACATTATGTTCTTATTTCGCGTATTGGAATTGTGGTGATGATTGTATTCTCCCTAATAGTTACTAGATTCTTCTTGACAACAATTTCAGGTGCTTGGGAATTTATTATTAATGCTAGTGCCGGAATGGGTGCAGTATTAATATTAAGGTGGTATTGGTGGCGTATTAATGCGTGGTCTGAAATCTCGGCAATGATAGCTCCGCTTATTATCTATCCAATCGCAAAATTTTATTTCGGAATGGAATCACCGATTACACTTTATCCTATTGTATTTGGTACTACCATTGTCTGGTTGGTTGTAACCTATATAACTGAACCAGTGCCTCAAGAAAAATTAATAAAGTTTTATCGATTGACTTTTCCGGGCGGAATCGGTTGGAAAAAAATCTCCGATTTAATTCCTGATTTGCACGTGAAAACTAATTTCAAAGACCAATTAGTTAATTGGCTGCTCGGAATTGTGGTAGTTTATTCATTCTTATTCGGTATCGGACAAATAATATTCCTAGAATATTTCTATGGTGCAATAATTTTGGCTGTTGGCATTTTGTCGGCAGCAGTAATTTATAAAAATCTAAAGAAGGAAAATCATGCTTAAAAAATTGTTATTTATGTTCATTTTGATTACACAAGTTGCTCTGGCTCAACCAATTAATATAGTTCCGGGCGATACATTATCAATACAACCGATTGGTGATTCGATTACTAGAGGTACAGAGGGAGTTACATACAGACAATACCTAAAAGAATTATTGAAAGGTATAAATGTTCCTATCGATTTTAGAGGCTTGTGTGAGAACGCTGCTAATTCAGGTTCTAAATGGTCTGATTATCCTGATCTCTATAATACTCTAGAAGGAGATATCGAACACGATGGATATGGTGGACTGAAAACTCATGAAATTACCGATATGAGATATAACACGAGGGGTTACCCCACCAAAACAATTGAACAATTAGTTACTGATGCGAGTGCACAGGTGATTTTATTGATGGCTGGTACTAATGATATAATTGGGAATTATCAATTAACGACATTTGTCACTAGATATGATACGCTTATTACACGCATACTTAGAGTTGCTAAAGGGCATCTTATTGTTACATCAATTCCTCCTACTCCGCTTCCTATAACAAATGGTAAAATTGTAACACTTAACGGTGATATTAAAAAAGTTGTAGATGCGCATATTGCCAAAGGTGAGAATCTATCGTTTATAGATATTAATTCTATGATGGTAAATAGCGAAATATCAGCCGATTCATATCATCCAAATAAAAGTGGTTATGAAAAAATAGGAACAGGTTTTTTCCAAGCTATTCAAAAAATTGTAACTGACGTAAAGGATGAAAAAAAAAGTGAAGAAATGCCTAATGAATTTGGGCTGATGCAAAACTATCCTAATCCATTTAATCCTGTTACGGTAATTAATTATTCGTTGCCAAATCAATCCAAAGTTCATCTCGCAATATTTGATCTTTTAGGAAGAGAGCTTACAACCCTTGTAAATAAAGAACAGGCAGGTGGTAACTATCAAGTACAATTCAATGCTTCTAATTTAGCAAGTGGTGTTTATTACTATCGTCTATCGGCTGATAATTTTATCCAAAGTAAAAAGATGATCGTACTAAAATAAAAATATTACAATCGGAAGACGCTCGCTATTGAAAAATGGACTTATCAAGATTGTTCTAAAATAGACAAATTGTTTTCGGAATCAGATGCGAAGTTGAGGATAGATATTTAGGTAAATCATGAAAGAAGAAAAAAATAACATATCAAGAAGAAATTTTATTGGGAAATCAGTTCTCGGAACAAGTGTGATCCTTTCCGGTTCGCTCTTTGGTTCAGTTCTTGGGGCTAATAGATTCATTAATTCTATTGATACACGTTTTGATAATACCCCTTCTAATGAAGGCGTATTTCCGTTTTATAAATATGCTAAGCAATATAATTTCGGTGAGTTTATTCCGAAAGATCAAGGTGGCAAATTTGTTCAGATGGAGACTCTCTCAACTGAAGATGATAAGGAAATAGTAAAAATAATCAATCAAGAATATCTTGATACTAATCTCGGTTCTCCAAATGATTGGAGCATTTTTGAAAAAACTGAATTAGAGAAAAGTGTTTGGTTTAATCGATTCTATTATCTCCCTTCATTTGCTCGATTATATTATATAGATAAAAACAAAGAGCATCTGATATTTATGATGGATTTATTAAAAAATTGGATAAAAGAAAATCCAATGGAAGGTCCATCTAAATCAAAATATAATTGGTTCGATATGCAGGTTGCATGGAGATCAATTAATCTATCTTGGTGTTATTATTTGGCAAAAGATGGATTATCGGAAGCAGATAAAAAAACAATTTATGATCTTCAAGCGCAGCATGCAAAGATATTAATAAAAGACTTCGGTAAAAAAGAATTGAATGAGTTTAATCATCAATCTCATGGTGCTCTCGCAATTCTTTATCTTGCAATATTATTCCCAGCATTACCGGAAGCTCCTGAACTATTAGAAACAGGTATAAGAATCATTAATCATCATGCTGATAAAGCATTCTATGATGATGGTGGAAACGTCGAACAGATGTTTGGATATTATCCTTTTATGACTTCCGTATTTCGAGATTCATACCTTTTATTTAAATCCAATAATGTGGGCGAGCCAGAAAAGATTTATCCTCTATTAAAAAAAATGTATCGGTACTTATCTATAATAAAACAACCCGATGGTACTGTTCCTCCAATTAATGATTCTTATGAACAAGATACTAAATATATACTGGCTTCGTTGGTCGATATAATTAGTAAAAAACATTTATCCGATGTTCCAAAATCTATCTTACTGCCTGATTCTGAATTTGCTGTAATGCGTTCCAGAAGCAATACGCAAGAATCTTGGTATATAAATCTATATGCAGCTAAATTAATCGGAGCACATGATCATGCAGGAAGATTAGCGGTTAATTTCTGGTTCAATAAAAATCCGATATTCGTAGATAGCGGCTGCTGTAATTATGATAACCCATTATTAGTCGATTGGTATAGACGATCGGAAGCTCATAATACTGTTCTTATTGACGGAAAGAGTGATTTCCTTACTTCACTTAAAGATGTTCAATGGGCGGCTAAAAGATTTACAGATAATAAGATTAATAAATTTATTTCTAAGGATAAATATATTTTTAGCAGAATGATATCGCCTGAAAATGAGGCAATAAATTCAGGGGTCAAATGGACTCGCGATGTTGCTTTAGTATTAGATAAATATTTATTAATTCACGATTATTTTGAATGCGATTATGAACATAATTATGAAACTATTTTCCGTTATGCTGATTTGAAAGTTACCCCTTATAAAGATACTAATCGGTTATTAATCGATTCTGGTGATAAACTTGTACTGATTCCTATCGCACAATATGAACAGCCAACATTAAAGTTAGAAAAAAACTATTTTGGAAGTCATGCAAAAAATATATTGACTCCTACATCAATATTTCAATTGAGTAGCAATGGCTCATTCCATTCGGCTTATTTAATTAAAGCTATAAATGAAGAAGCTGATATTGATAGGATATCTGTAATGCAAGAAATAGATGATGAATTATTCAAGATTGATTTAACAGATGAGAAAGGGGAAAAAATTAGTATGTCGATCTCTTTGCGAAATGTAGATGATAATCGTTTATTCTCTTTCGAAGCGAATTAATAAAATTGACTGACTGAAGGGAATAACATTCGCGGAAATATAAAATGAAATATGAAGATGATAAACGTATAGTTATGACATTAGATGCAGGCGGGACTAATTTTGTATTCGCCGCAATTCAAGGCAATAAACAGATTGTAAATGAAATACGATTAGATTCCAATGGCGATGATCTCGAAAGATCACTTAATAATATTTTAACCGGTTTTACTTTAATAAAGGAAAAACTTAATTGCGAACCGGCGGCTATAAGTTTCGGTTTTCCTGGTCCTGCTGATTATCCTAATGGAGTACTTGGTAACTTAGGTAACCTTACGGGTTATAGAGGTGGTGTTGCACTCGGTCCCATGCTTACCGAAAAGTTTGGTCTCCCAACTTTCATTAATAATGATGGTGATCTTTATGCCTATGGAGAAGATATTGCCGGACTTCTTCCGGCTATAAATGAAAAATTAGAATCCGTAGGTAATCCTAAACGTTATAATAATTTATTAGGCATTACACTCGGTACCGGTTTAGGTGCTGGTATAGTAAGAAATGGAGAAATGTATTTAGGAGATAATTCCATTGGCGGTGAAATATGTCTTTTTAGAAATAAACTTTCACCGAATGAAAGTGTAGAAGAACATGCAAGTATTAGAGGCGTGAAAAGAGTTTATTGTGAACTTACTGGAATGAAAAAAGAAGATGCTCCTTCACCAAAAGAAATTTACGAAATTGCAATCGGAGAATTAAAAGGGAATAAAGAAGCTGCAATTGATGCTTATAAACAAATGGCTCAAGTTGTAGGCGATGCAATATCCAATGCGATTACACTCCTTGATGGACTTGTAGTTATGGGCGGTGGATTAACCGGTGCGTCTTCCTTATTTATGCCATTTATTATTGAAGAGATGAAAAGTTCTTTTAGAATATCGAATAGAGAGCAAACAAATAGATTACTTGCGGATGTTTATAATCTTGATGATGAAGATGATTTAAAGAAATTTATTAAAAGCCAAGCGAAGGAGATTATCGTTCCTTTAACAAATAAAAAAGTAATTTATGATCCATCCCGAAAAATAGGAATAGGAATTTCGAGACTCGGTGCTAGTAAATCTATATCAATTGGGGCTTATGCCTTCGCGCTCAAAAAGCTTGATGAAAAACATGCAATTACAAATATTGTCACCACCGAATCAAGCTTAATTTGAGTTAAATAAAAATTTGTAAGTACGATTTTTAGTTTGAAGTATGGATTTGTTATAAGAGTATCAGGGGATACTAAATTGAATAGTAATTGTTAGCTCCCAATGAATAAGGGGTCGCAAACTTTGATATAATTCAAAGGGAACTAACAATCAGGGTGATGTTACTTTTAATTTATTTTTAGTTCGCCATCTTTTGCTTGGTCTTTTAGTTTTTCATTAGCATAGATTGCAATTTCTACTCTTCTATTCTGTCTCTTACCAGCATCAGTTTCGTTTGTTGCAACAAATTCTGTTTCGCCTAATCCAACTACATTTATTCTTGATGAACTTACACCATTCATAATTGCATAATCAGCTACTGAACTTGCTCTTTTCTCTGAAAGTGTTTTATTAAAGTCTTCTGGACCGTCAGAATCTGTATAACCGACTACCATAATATTTGAGTCAGGATATTTTTTTAGAATTTGAGCTAATTCAGAAACGTTCTCTTTTGCGTTTGGCTCTAAAGCATAAGCGTTAGTTTTGAATAAAATACCAGAATCAAATACAACTTTTATACCTTCGCCTACTCTTTCGATTTGAGCATTCTCAACTTCTTTTTTCATTTCTTCGGCTTGCTTATCCATGTGTTTGCCAATAAGAACGCCGGCTGTTCCACCAAGTGCTGCACCTGCAATAGCGCCAATTGTAGTATTGCCAAATTGCTTACCGATAACACCACCAACTACTCCACCGGCAGCTCCACCAATTGCACCGCCTTTTACTGCATTACTAGCATTGCAACCTGTAAAGATCATTGGAACTACAACCACGGCCACAACAAAAAATCTTTTTATAATCTTCATGTTTGAATCCCCTTTGTTATTTTTGAAAATTGCTTTTATTGAAAGAAATATCTTATACCGACTGCCGCATCAAACCCTAAACCTGTAAGTGGAGTTATCTGAAATACAGGAACTACTTCAAAGAAAATATCTAAAGGTGAATCTTGTGGAAACCACTCAATACCAACAACACCTCTAATACCGAGTGAACTTTCATATCCACCACCACTATTAAATCTCGCACCTATACCATAATATAATGGCACTCTTCCACTTGCATTTATCGCTCTAAATGAATGCCAGAGATAATCCATATGAAAATGGACTCTACTTCCGTCATTATAAACACCTTTGTATTTAATTCTATCACCACCTAAACCTACACCAAGTCCAAAATCTACTGCATTAGTTGGCGAAGTCCACGCCTTAGCACTAAGTCCGGTTGGTTCTCCTAACATTAGTCCCATTCCGAATCCTTTATTCTGTGCTGATAAAGGCGAAGCAACCATTGCTCCTAGTACGATAATCATTGCGATATATTTTTTCATATTTTTACTCACTCCTTATTGTGAATATTGAATATTATTTTTGTCTGGTGTAAAATTAATACATAGGGGGGTAGAGAAAGTAGAGCACAAGCGATGTTTAATGTGTAAATATTATATTAATCGTATTGAGGTGGTAACCTACATGAGTTTGTGGTAATATCAACTACAATAAATTATTAAACAAATTTCCTTATTAATTCGATAAGACTTGTATAAAATTATAAGCGAGAATTAGAAAATACTATTTTTGTATTATGAATAAGTTATTGAGCATAAATACATTCAAGGCATTTAGAAGTCGAAATTATAGATTGTTCTTTTCGGGGCAGTCGTTCTCCTTGATGGGTACATGGATGCAGCGCACAGCAGTATATTGGGTGATTTATGTCCAGACTCACTCAGCATTTATATTAGGGCTTTCGGTATTCGCAATTCAATTTCCAACTTTTTTATTTTCTTTGCTTGGCGGAACTGTAGCGGATCGATATAGCAGATATAAAGTATTGCTTATTACTCAAATTGCTTCAATGATTCAGGCTATATTATTGACTGTAATAATTGTATTTACAAAATATTCTGTACCTGAAATACTTTTTTTAAGTGTGCTACTCGGGATAATAAATGCATTTGATGTACCTGCTCGTCAATCATTAGTTCAGGATTTGGTTGAAAATAAAGAGGATTTAGGAAATGCAATTGCTCTTAATTCTTCAATGGTGCAAGTTGCTAAATTAATCGGACCGGCAATCGCAGGAATTGTTTTGGAGCTATTTGGTGCCGGAATCTGTTTCCTTATTAACTCACTAAGTTTTGTCGCAGTTATAATTTCGTTAATGATGATGCATCTTCCAAAATATATTCCACAAGAACAGAAACAAAAAGTAATCGAAGGACTTAAAGAAGGAGTTACATATTTAAAATCAGCACCATCAATTGGTTCGATAGTTTTGCTTTTAGCTCTTAGTAGTTTTTTGGTTATTCCTTATGTAACGTTATTGCCGGTGGTAGCAAAAATATCGCTCCATGGTAATGCATCAACTTACGGTTATCTTTTTAGTGCTTCAGGTATAGGAGGAATAATTGGCGCAATCTTTCTTGCTTCACTAAAGCCGGATGCTAATCTTCGTAAAGTATTGATTTCTGCAATCTTGATTTTTGGTGTCGGACTTATGCTATTTTCTCAGACTGAAAATATCTTCTTTGCATTAATATTTGCTACAGTATCGGGATTCGGTATGATGTCCCTGGGTACGATAACAAATACAATATTGCAGACTTCATCATCTAAGGAAATGAGAGGAAGGATAATGAGTTATTATGCAATGGCATTTTTTGGAATGCAGCCCGTTGGTGCATTAATGATAGGGAGTGTATCTCATTATGTAGGTACATCTGAAACTATATTCGTACAAGGCATCGCCGCACTCCTCATCGCGGCATTCTTCTTCCGTACGCTTTGGAAACCGAATTCTAAAATACAGAGAGAAGATGACTACTCCTCTTCCTCACTTTAAGGAAGTCTCAACATAAAGAACGGCACACCGAAATTTAATATTCATCTGCTCCCAATGGAATATTTCCGTCCAAAGGTTTACTGGAGATAATTAGTCTTCTTTCTCTTTAAAAATTATCCACCCTACACTAACCTAGAAATAATTAATCCTCTTCTCTCAATAGAGAAAAATTCCCGTATAGAATAATTAGGAGATGCCTAATGATTTCCCGCACATTATTAAAAGCTCACTCTTATCACAAATAGTAATTTCAGTTCTGCATCCTCAAAAAAATATGAAAATAAGAGGGAATATCTTTATTTTAATTAAACCAAAAAGAGGGTGGGAACAAAATGGAAAATATGTATATAAATCACATCGCAGTTTTTGTCTGTGCTATTCTTAGTCTTGTCTTAGGTGGTCTCTGGTATTCACCAATGTTATTTTATAAAGGATGGATGTCTTCCAATAAATTTACAGATGAGGACTTAAAGAAAGTAAATCCGGTAACTACTTATACTCTTACATTTATTTTTGCTTTAATAATGAGTTACAATATGGCATTCTTTCTTGGTGATGCGAAAACAGATATGACTTGGGGAGCCACAGCCGGCTTCTTAGCTGGTTTCGGCTGGGCAGCTTTAATATTTGCTGTTATCGCTCTATTCGAAGGTCGCTCTTGGAAATATATTTTTATTAATGGTGGTTTTATCACACTTTATTTTACTCTGATGGGCTTAATCCTCGGCGCATGGAGATAATTATTCATCTCTCAAGCATTTTAATACAAGCAAAATGCTTGAGAGAATTTCAGAAATTACTATTTCTCGTAAACCTTAGTTTGATCTATTAATTTCTCCAAAGCATCTTTTGATGATTTACCCTGGACACCAATACTGAAGATAACTTTGTATTTAGGCACTTTAATAGTTGTTGAACTCATTTCCGGGTAGGCTATATAATAATGCTTTAATCCATTCTGCTCATAGACAGTATAGCCCATTTTCTTCATCATATCATCCTTAAACGAACCATCGTCTAGCGATGCTAAAATTGTTATTGTGTTCTCTCCTTTAATGAATCCTGCTTGATATGAATCCGTTTCATGTGAAAACATAGCGAATTTATATCCGCTAAAACTCATCTGTTTCACCCATTTCTCAAACTCGATTTTGGATAGACCACCAATTTTATCTGGTGTTGATTGAGCGATGCAGATTGTCGCGATAAAGAAAAATATTAAGATCCGTTTCATTTTATTTCTTCCTTTTAAAATTTTATAAATTCTACTCTTCTATTATTAGCTTTTCCTTCTAGAGAGTTATTATCCGAAATAGGTTTAGATTCGCCAAAACCTTTTGATTTCAATCTCGAAGAACTTATTCCTAATTCAATCATTTTTGCTTTTACAGAATTAGCACGAGCTTCCGAAAGTGTCTGATTTGCCTTATTATCCCCATCGCTATCAGTATGTCCCTCAATAGAAAAATTAATATTTGATTTATCTTTTAATAAGCTTACGATATCATTAATTACTCCCATCGATTCAGGTTTGATAGAGGATTTATTTACATCGAATCTTATCCCTGTTGTAATTATTTTGCCCTCACTCATTAATTTATCATAAAGAGGAACAGCACCTTTTGCAATACGTATATTTTTGATATACCCTGTTTTACCCGGCGTAGGATTATGAAAACCAATCGTAATACCGGTGGGATTAAAGCCTAGATTAGGAATATTAGATATGCGTGAATCATCAATATAGGTTTTAAGTGCTCGCTTATTGAATGAAATGGCTATATGACGCCAGCCGGAAATAAAATTAGTTGTAGTAGCCGTTGTACCGGGATAATAATTAGCACTAAATTCTTTTGTCTTTGATGAGTTTTGTTCAAAACTGATCCATTTACCTGCAGATTTAAATTCCTTATCGAATTTAATTTGATTTTTCATATCGGCAAGAATTACATGATAATAGCTTCCCAATTTCTCAAAGTATGCATCAAATTCAATTGTAAATTCTTCGGGCAGATAATCTTCCTTTGCATTCTTAAGTAAAGGAACAATTCCACCACTTCCATTTACATTGCACTTAAGAAATGCGATTACATTTGCTCCATCAAAGGTGAGGTTTTCAATTGTACCATTTGTTAGATCCCATTTCGATGGAAATTCTCCATTCCTTTCGCTGCTGAGATCGTCTTCAAAAATTATTACATCTCCAGGAATAAAATCATACTTATTCCATTGAACCTGTCCATTCAAAGCAGAAAAGACAGTCATTAAAACAGATATGAATATTAAAAGCTTTTTCATTCTTGCTCCTTTAATTAATTTTATATTTATACATAACTTTCTTCGAGCCGGCTGCCCAGCCATTATTTATATCTAAGAAGAATAAAGTTCTCACTTCTCCATTTAAATCATAATTATTAAGTTTATGATTGCTCCAGTTAATTCCTTTGTTGTTGCTGCTTAGAATTCCTTGATGCCATGAAATACCACCTTGTTCAAGATCGACAAGTGAGCCGGCAGTAAATCCATGCTGATAATCAGTAAAATCCACTGCGAATAAGCTAAATAGTTCTTCTTTAACCGGATCGACAAGTAATTGCCAACTATCACCGCCATTGTTAGTAGAGAGAATGAAGCCGCGATCATTTTGATCTTTTCCCACAATCCATCCGTTCGTGTCATCTGCAAAATCCATATCCACAGGTTCCCATTCGAATGGAATGTTTAACGCTTTACTTTCCCATGTATATCCACCATCATAACTGAATAATAAGTGTAATGGTCTATTCTCTCCATAATTATTATCCTTTCTATCGAGAACAACAATTTTTTTGCCTGATAGATACTTTATTGCAAGTGCGCTGCCGACATAAATATCGATGTAATTAGGAATTTCTTTCCACGCTGTACCGTCTTGTGAAGAGGTCTTTAAATAGAATGAGCCATAACCTGCGATGATTAATCCCTCTGAACCAATAGCCATTTTACTTCCACCGATTCTGCTATATACTTCTCCACTTGGTTGAAATGGATTCCAAGACTCACCATTATCTGTCGATAAATATAAATAGTTATCTGTTATTGCATAAAGTACGGAAGAATTTTCTGCAATAATATCAGTTACTTCATGATCTTCAGGACCATTTTTATATAGTACTCTCTTCCATGAATTACCACCATCAGTTGTCTTTAAGATAAATGATGTATTAACCGCTCCACCAACTGCGAAGCCGACACTTTCATTTAAGAAATAAATTCTATGTATAATTTCAGACGCGCCAAGTAGATTACCAATATCTATTTTTGTCCAATTGCCTTCTCTAATTGAAACCGAAACAACAGCTTCTAATGTTAAGTTTGAGTAATAGGCAATGGTTTTAATTGAATGACCACCGGCAGAAAAATTCTGCGTCATCCATTCATATTCATAGGGGGCGGAATTATCCGTATAAACTTCTTTATCGTCTATAAAGAATTTTACGTAATTAGGATTATCCCCGGAACTAAATGTAGTTATCTTTATTAAATCGCCCTTCACCACAGATAGCCCCGGAGATGGATATGTAATTTTAAATTGTTTTTCTGTTGTACCACCGTTATTTGTATATCTATAAATTTCTTTTACGAAAATTTGTTTAGAATAATTAAGCAGCTCCCATCCTAATACTTCAACTTCAGCTCCAGCATTACATTCAAACGCAATTAAGAAATCGATTTTAACACCAGAAGCTGCGGCGGTTGTTTTTAGTTCAGAAATTGCATCTAAACTTACATAAGGTCCAGCTACTCCATATAATTTAATAGAGGTTTTTGGACCAACAAATGCTTTGAAACTATTGCCTGTTCTTGTATTAGGCACTAAATAATCCTTTTGAAAATTATCTGTTTTTATTGGATTCCAATTATCATTCTTGTATTCCAGACCATATTCACCTGTGAAGGATTCTTTACACCACGATTCTGTTTCGGCAGTTACTTTACCATTAGCACCAATATATAATGTAACCTCAGGCACGAGAACAACTGGAATAATTCCTACAACAAATACAATAGGATTGAAAATTGCTTTAGCAAATGGAATTTTAACGTCAGATAATTCTTTACTAAAATTTGATTTTAGACGCATTGATATATCCTGATTGACTTCAACTGAGGTTTTGAAATAATCCACGCCCGTTAAATCAACTTCCAAATCGAAATTCAAATCGATATCAAAAAGAAAATTCCCATTTATATTTACATAATTATTACCGCTTTTATAAAGATCATTATCGAAATTCCAATCAATTCCAATCATATCTTGTTTGTTAAGTACATTGCTTTTCGAGAGTTTAGCACCACTCATTAGCTTAATTGATTCAAGATTGCTCTTCGAGAGTTTCGCTTTCTTAATATTGATTTTTCCTTGTTTAATAACATCTTTAAGTGTCGCTTGAGAGGTGGTAATAGTTGCATTTGCTCCACTTGATTGGATAGAAGTGATTGTCCGGAGAAATCCATATCGGGCTTTGGATGAAGGTTTATCAACTAATATATCGCCTACCTTGATATTTTTTTGTGAAACCATTGATGAAGGTAATGTCATCGTAAAATTTGATGTGTCTGTTATCGTTAAATTATTTCGTAGTTCATCATCGATCGGTTTGGCTTTATCATTAATTATAGTTTCAGGAGCTTTATTGTTATTATCTGGTTCGGTAGGATTATCTTTTTTGCATCCGTTAAAAGATATTATTACAAGAAGCAGAATTAAGTAAATTAGATTTTTCATATTTAGTACTCCACAAGGAATTAATTAGCAGTATTAAATTAATTTTATTGGAATAGATAAAATGAATGAACTTGTAAAAGCGCAGCAAGAACTTGAATTGGAGTGGTTCTAAACAGAATTTGAATGACTAAATATTTATAACGACTCGAAGTATTTCGTTAATGCTTGTTTCTGCTGGTAAGAAACAGGGATTTCGGAATTATCTGACATTACTAAAATACCACCATCCTGCTTATTTAAATGCTGAATATAATTTAGATTTATTAAATGTGATTGATGAACTCGCATAAACCCATTATCTGATAACATCTCCTCATATTTCTTTAGTGGTTTAGATACAACTATCTTTTTACCTGTTACGAGGAAGAATGTTGTATATGTATTATCGGCTTTACAATGTATGATATCATTAATATTTACGACATGAATTTTATCGGATGTTTTAAGAACCATCTTTTTTAATTTAGGGTGAACCGAGCTAAAATTTGAAAGCATTGCATCAAACTTATCAGAATAATCTTTATCCAAAGATTCTTCAATCACCCTATTGACGGTGGCTATTAAGTCGCTCGCTTTAAGCGGTTTAAGTAAATAATCGAAAGCACTAAACTTAAATGCCTTTATTGCGTATTCATGAAATGCAGTAATAAAAATCACTTTTATTTTTTTACAATCAATCGCTCTCAAGATATCGAAGCCTGTCCCATCTCCTAAATCAATATCGAGAAAAAGTAGTTCCGGTTTTTCTTTTTTGAGTAATTCAATTCCACTTTTTACTGAATTAGCTTCACCAATAATTTTTATACTATTAAAATTATTATTAAGAATTATAGAAACCGCTTCAAGGCAGCTTTTTTCATCATCAATAATTATTGTGTTTATCATATCCGCCTACTTAACATTATAAAATGTTTCTGGAATTGTAAAAACTACCGAAGTACCTTTAGTAGTAATATCTTCGAGAATATTCGTAATCTCTAATTTAATCCTTCCGTTTTTCATTTTCTCAATCGCAGCAATTCTTTCTTTTGTAATTTGAGTAGCGTAAGATATATGCCCATCTTGTTTCTTATCTATCAGTCCCTGTCCATTGTCAGTAATTACTATTCTTAATTCGGAATCACGAATGGTAAAATCGATAATGATTCTGCCTTCGTTATTAGCAAATATTTTCATTCCATGTTCCACCGCATTTTCTATAAAAGGCTGAATAAGCATTGGGGGGAGGAAAGTAGCAGCTTGATCTATATTATTATCCACATTTATGGTATACTCAAATGCATTATTAAATCTCATTTTCTGAAGACTTAAATAATAGTTTGTAATTTTAAGTTCATCTTCAAGTGATATCTTATCCTCACGCGAGCTTGTAAGAATTAATCTCATTAACGATGCAAACTCCGAAAGATAATCCGCTGTTTTGAGCGAATCATTTTTAAAAAGATAATTTTGAATAGCCATTAATGAATTAAAAATAAAATGCGGATTCATTTGTGAGCGGAGCATTTTATGTTCAGCAAGAAGTGTCTTTAATTCATCTTTCGTTTTATTATGACGGTAATAAATAAACCCCAGTAGAATAAAAAGAGATGCAGATATAATAATTCCTGCAATTAATATTCTTTGATTTGCAAGTTCATTCAGATGCAATTTATTTTCATTGTCTAAAAGAGCAATCTTATTCTCTTTATTCTCAGTTTCGTATTTTGTTTCAATTTCAGCAATATTTCTTTTTGTTTCTTGATCTAAAATCGAATCCCTTTCTGTAATATATTTTTCATAATATCTTAATGCTTCATTTGGATTAGATAGATTTTTATTCACCAAGTATAATTCTTCGTAAGCCCTAATTTCATTTTCCTTTGAATTATGTTTTTGAGCGAGTGTCAATCCTTCTAAAAGATATTTCTGAGATATCGCATTGCGATTCAGATTCCTATTTAGCGAACCGAGTTGAACAAGATTATATATAATACCCGATACATAATTTCTCTTTTTATCAAACTCAAGTGATTGATAAGCCGCTTTTTCTGCATTTATATAATCACCGGTCCTGATATATAATGGCACAAGATTAGTCAATGCAATTGATATTCCATTTATATATTCTTCTTTCAGACTAATATTATAGATTGTTTTATAAGTCTCAATCGATTTTCGAATATTATTTTTACGGCGATAATATTCACCTAATTCATTAAGAGTTTTAGTGCGTGTATGGAAGTCAGCATATTCTTCATTTTCCGAAAGTTTCTTGGCGGTAAATAGGTATTCTTCCCATTTATCAAAATTTTTGATTTTGAAAAATAGTTCAGCGAGTGAAATATGGAAATAGGCAATATTGGAGCTGTCTTTAGCCGCCACTTTTAGGCGTAGGGCTTTTAATTCTGTTTCAATAGCTTTTTGATATTCTGTGAGTGATACATATTCAGTGCCGATATTTATTAATACTGCTGACATCCGCAAAGTATCTTTAATTAACGCAAACATATTATAAGCATCCTCATAAAGAGTTAATGCTTCCTTACGTTTACTAACTGAACTATAATTAGATGCGAGATAATTGGAAACTTGCCCGGTTAATTTATATTCTTTTAATTCCTTTGCTCCTTCGAGCGCTTTAATCAAGAATTCGTTACTCTTCTCTAAATCACCATTTCGATCATATAGTTTTGCAATCTGATAATAGGTTTGAATAGCGATAAGACTATCTTTAGTCGTTAGAGACTTGCCGGCAGCTAGTTGAAGTGAATCTATCTCTTTTTTAAATTGAAGACTGGATTGCCCTAAGGCACTTTCCGAAAATAGGAGTAATGAGAATAAAATAATTGACTTCATATGTCCCCATTAATAGCAAAAATGTCTTTCAAATATAATACAGTTTGGATTAATCCAAATGAGTGATATTTGAAATACTTTTAATTGATAATTAAAATAGGGTATATTATTTATATCCGGTAATAATGCTTCTTTTAAAAAGTGTGTGTATCTTTGAACTGTTTTTATCATCTAATAATTAATAATTAAGAAAAGGAAAGCAAATGAATAAAGAAGAAGTGATTTTATTTAGTGGTGGAATTCAAGGCGCAGAAGCTGAATTTGGAAAAACTGCTGAAAGTTTAGGAATTGAAGAAGTTAATTTTACTTTTGAAGGACATAATATCGAACGCGGTCGTGGCATCAGAGTGCTTAATCATGACGAACTTAAAAATGGCGATGTGAGTTTGGAATATATTTCTAAATTACTTAACCGAAATTATACTGCTACACCAAAACTTAGAAAAGTATTGCAAAGTATATGGTATCAAATTAATAACGGTCAAGAGATTTATGTTATCGGTCATATACTTGATGATAACACCGTTAAAGGTGGCACGGGTTGGGGTGCAGAATTTGCTAAAATTTGTAATAAACCAATTTTCGTTTTCGATCAAGAAAAAGATGCTTGGTTTACTTGGGAGCATCTGAAATGGGTTAAATGCGATGATCCGGTTATTCAACATCCTCATTTCGTAGGTACAGGAACACGTTTCTTACAGGATAATGGCAGGAAAGCAATTATTGATTTATTCGCAAGAAGTTTTAAATAAGAGGATATTTTCGTTTTCTCGATTCTCCTGAAACCTTGGATAAACGAATATATTCTTTTATGAATCTCAATATCAATTTTACCTCGGATTTAAGTGGCTTTCACTTTCTTCGAGGTTTTTTTATGTTCTTTTCAATATTTCATATCTAGGGACATTATTTTTTGAATCTTTTTTGAATCTTTTGGGAATCTTTTTTATCATATAGATGTTATAACATTATAAATAAATTGAAATATTAACATATAAAGAGGTAAAAATGGAAAAGAAATTATTTAGTGAGTATAAATTAGGTGATATTGAATTAAAGAACAGAATTGTAATGTCACCAATGACAAGAAGTCGAGCTATCGGAAACATTCCAAATAATCTAATGGAAGAATATTATTCATTAAGAGCTGATGCAGGGTTATTAATTACAGAAGGCACTTCTCCATCACCAAATGGACTTGGTTATTCACGTATTCCGGGGATTTTTAACAAAGAGCAAATTGAAGGATGGAGGAAAGTAACTACCGCAGTACATGATAAGGGTGGGAAAATTTTTGTGCAGATGATGCATACGGGCAGAGTATCTCATTCGCTTAATATGCCTGAAAACGCAAAAGTAATCGCACCATCAGCATTACAGCTCGAAGGTAGTATATGGACAGATCAGAAAGAACTCCAACAATATCCCGCTCCTGAGGAAATGAGCCTCCAAGATATTAAAGATGCAATTGCCGAATTTGTTCAAGGTGCTAAGAATGCTGTCGATGCAGGATTCGATGGTATTGAACTTCACGGTGCTAACGGTTATTTGATTGAACAATTCATCAGCCCAATTACAAATCAGCGCACAGATGAGTATGGCGGTTCGATAGAAAATAGAATTAAGTTCGTTTTAGAAGTAGCACAAAAAGTTACAGACGCTATCGGCGGCAATAAAGTCGGTATTCGTGTTTCTCCTTATGGAGCAGCAAATGGTATGAAGTTTTATGATGAGATTGAAGAGACTTATGCTATCTTATCAAAGAAACTTAGCGAAATTGGGATAGTATATATTCATATCGCCGATCATAGTTCAATGGGTGCACCTGAAGTAAAACCATCTGTAAAAAAATCAATCAGAGATAATTTCAAAGGTACCGTAATTCTAGCCGGTGGATATGATGCAGAGCTGGCAGAAAAAGACTTGGAAGAGGATAAAGCTAATTTAGTAGCTTTCGGGAAACCATTTATTTCTAATCCTGATTTAGTAACGAAATTAAAAAATGGAACTGAACTAACGAAGCCTGATACCACTACATTTTATTCTCCCGGCGCAAAAGGTTATACTGATTACAAATAAATAAAATTATCGTTAGCGAAATGCTCTCACCATAATTATATCGTGAGAGCAAGCTTTTTGCTTGAGAATTACCATTTGGATTAAGTGCAATATCCCGAGTAATTTTTTTTGTCCGCTTTTCTTATTAATAATTCCGCTGAATAAGTGAGTATATAATACTCGGTTTTGATAAAGACTTTTTTTCTATTGATTATTAATGAAAAATATTCTCACATACATTTCTCTAATTTAATGCTGTTATTTTCGAGAATATACTTCTATAAGAATTGATGTTAAAACATATTATTTAATTGATAAATCGTAAAAAGAGCTATTATTATTTTAAAGGATACCTTAACTTTACCAGATAAAAATAATGTGTGTATAATGATAGAAACTGAAAATAAAAAAGTATGGCTCGTATCTGCCGATATGGGCTTCGGGCATCAGAGAGCTGTATATCCTCTAAAATCAATTGCGGATGGAAAAATAATTAATGTTGGGGTGGATTCCTCCACTTCTAAAGGTGAACAAAAACTTTGGAAGAGAGTTCTTCGTGCTTATGAACTAATTTCACGTGCTAAAGGTTTACCTATTATCGGAAATTTTATCTTTGGGCTTTTAGATTCACTCCTGCATATACCCTCTTTATATCCTTTAAGAGACCTGTCTTATAAAACACTTCAAGTTGATTTGCTAGAACATAATATTAAACGTGGACTTTGTTCGGGAATGTTAGAAACAATCCGAACGAAAGATCAGCCAATGATAACATCTTTCTATGCTCCGGCAGTTGCGGCCAATATGCGTGGTATAAGCGATGTTTATTGTATAATCTGTGATGCAGACTTGAATCGTGTTTGGGTGGCTAAAGATCCATGGGAGAGCAAGATAACCTATTTTGCACCTTGTAGCAAGGTGGAGCAAAGACTTCGTGCCTACGGTGTACCAAATGAAAAAGTATTACTGACCGGGTTCCCATTACCACTTGAATTGATTGGTAATAGGGAGCTTGACGTACTAAAATACGATCTTGCTCAACGATTAAAGAGGCTCGATCCTAAAGGTGAGTTTTGTTCAAGGCATGGTATTAATGTTCGTCATTTCTTAGGAGAAGAAAATTGTGCTATTGAGGTAGACAAAAAAATAACTTTAACTTATTCTATTGGTGGAGCTGGAGCCCAAAAAGAAATTGGGGCAGCGTTAGCAAAGAGTCTTAAAACTCTCATTTTAGAGAATAAAATAAAACTTAATCTCGTAGCCGGAACAAGAGAAAATATTAAAAATTATTTTGTAAAAGTCGCTTCCGAAATTAGTAACGACCCAAAACAAATAGAAGTTTTTTGCGAAAATAATATAGAAGATTATTTTAATACATTTAATCGTTTAATGCATAGCACCGATATTCTATGGACCAAGCCCAGTGAACTATCTTTTTATTCTGCATTGGGACTTCCAATTATTATGTCTCCTGCAATTGGATCGCAAGAAAAGTTTAATCGTAAATGGCTGCTCGAAATTAGAGCCGGTATTAGACAGATAAAACCTGATTATGCTCATCAATGGCTTATTGAATTATTAGATAAAGGTCTGTTGGCTGATGCTGCGTGGTCTGGATTCTTACGTGCTAGAAAATTAGGAA
The DNA here is from genome assembly GCA_023230485.1 of Melioribacteraceae bacterium. Lineage (GTDB taxonomy): Bacteria > Bacteroidota > Ignavibacteria > Ignavibacteriales > Melioribacteraceae > BRH-c32. Next base: position 62,643 of record JALNXG010000003.1, on the reverse strand, counting down.
CTTATAATATCATTGATATTATTAATACCGGAAAGTTTGTTCAGAATCAAATTCCAATTATGAGGTAACATGAATTCTCCTAGTCGCAAATTCTACTGAAGTATTTATTTTGCCGCCTGATTGGGGAGAATTCAAATAAATAAAGGAAATTTTGATTTAATAGAGCATTTTACCGTAATAAATTATTAGAGGGATTATAGTTCCCGAATAAGAAGATCGACTTTAAACTTCATTTACTACTAAAAACCTGCTATTGATTGAACGGTTTTTTATATTTAATTATAATAAAAACATCGGTGCGATATGAGTAAAATAAGATTTGTACTTTTTTTGATCTTCATTTCTTTTTCGAGCAGCATCAATGCACAGCCGGATAGCAAATTTAAGTTCGTAAATAATGATTCTGAAAAGAAGATTGATATTCTAATCGAGGGAAAACTTTTCACATCCTATCTTTATAATGATGAAATCCCTGTATTAAGAAAGCCCGTTCTCTATCCGATAATTTCTGCTTCGGGGGATACAATAACAAGAGGTTATCCACTAGCTCCACGAAAGGGCGAACGCATTGATCATCCACATCAAATTGGACTTTGGTTTAATTACGGCGATGTCAATGGATTAGATTTTTGGAATAACTCGAATGCAATACCTGCCGAGCAGGCAGATAAAATGGGAACAATAAATCATAAAGATATTATTTTTGAAAAAGTAACTGATAATAAAGCTGAATTAATTGTCTCTTCTGACTGGATGGATAATGATGGAGAAGTTCTTTTAGAAGAAGTAACTCATTTTATTATTCGTGAAGATGGAGGTTCGAGAACGATTGATAGAATTACTAAACTAACTGCAATTAATGATGACGTACAATTTAAGGATAATAAAGAAGGTATGATGGGCTTACGTGTAGCGCGTCAACTCGAACTTCCTACAACACAACCTATTGCATTGACTGATTCGCATGGCAATAAAACAGAAGTAGCAGTCTTAGATAATAGAAACGTTACAGGCAATTATCTAAATAGTGAAGGACTTGAAGGTAATGATGCATGGGGTAAAAGAGCTAAATGGGTGGCACTATCCGGCAATATTAATAGCCATGACGTGTCCGTGGTGATTTTTGATAATCCTCAAAATGTCGGTTTCCCTACTTATTGGCACGCTCGTGATTATGGTCTTTTTGCAGCTAATCCTTTGGGAGCAAAAATATTTAGCGAAGGTAAACAAGAACTTAATTACATGCTTGATGCCGGAGATTCAGTTACGTTTAAGTACCGCATTCTAATCCAAAACAGAAAAGCTGATTCAAAGGAATGCGATAAAAGATACGAAGAATTTATCGGCAATTAGTATTATAAATGAATGGTATTAAAAGGGCATTACGAATTGACCTATTGATTGTGATTTTAATCCGGATAGAATTTAACTGTTTTTTTTATTTCTAAATTATTTATAGGAAGTAATGGAACAAAAAACAATATTAGTAATCGAAGACGATATAAATATAAGATCAAACATAATTGAGATTCTAGAACAAGAGAATTATAAAGTAATTGATTGCCCAGATGGTGAATGTGGTATTGAAAAAGCAAAAGAATTTCTCCCCGATCTAATTATCTCTGATATAAGAATGCCCGGAATTTCGGGCTATGACGTTTTAAGAGAATTATCTAAAGATAAAGAGACCCGCACAATACCTTTCATATTTCTTACTGCTATGGTTGATCGTAGCGATTTCCGATTAGGAATGGAGCTTGGTGCTGATGATTATATTTTCAAACCGTTCAAAATGCAAGAACTCCTAAGTGCTGTTAAAACGCGAATTAATAAGCATAACGTTATTATTGAAGACAATATTAATAAACTTAAGTTATCCGAGAGAGATTCAGACCTTTATGTACCGGAGGACAAATTTTTTATTAGTGTTAATGGAAGACAAACATTTATTACTATACAGGATATTGTATATATTAAAGCAGAGAACCAATACACTAATATTAGAATCGCAACCGGAAAATCATTTATAATAAGAAGAGCAATCAACACATGGGAAGAACAACTGCCCGAAAAATTATTTTTAAGGATTCATCGCGGAACGATCATCAATATGAACCATATAAATAAAATCGAAAAATTAAGCGGTGGCAGAATGTCCATCCATTTACAAGCTGTAGATGAAGAATTTATTATTAGTAAAAGATATGCTTCAAAGATTAAAAAAGATAAAAATTAGCCGTTCGCATCATTAAAAACCCGCCGGCAACATTATATCTTGATTCATCTTCTTAGATACCGATAATGGAGTGTAGATAATCGAACTAAGGGAAACTATGTATTCTGTTTTAGTTGTAGAAGATGAACTTGATATTCAATCGAACATAAAAACACTTTTAGAAGAAGAAGGATATTATGTTTTAACATCTAATGATGGCGAAGCGGGATATAAAATTGCATCTGAATTTCTGCCTGATATTATTATTAGTGATATAAATATGCCCAACTTAAATGGGTATGAATTATTACAGCTTCTTCAAGAAGGAAAAGATACTGCGCTTATTCCATTTTTATTTCTTACCGCTAAAGTCGATATGGAAGACTTGAGATTTGGAATGAATTTGGGTGCTGACGATTATATTATTAAACCATACAAAGCTCAAGACCTTCTTAAAGCAATCAATCTTCGATTAGCCAAAAAAGAAATAAATGGTGAAAACGTTAAAGAATTGAAAGAGCAATTAATAACTCGTGTCCCTCATGAACTTCGCACTCCATTAGTAGGAATACTCGGTTTTTCAGAAATAATCAAGGAAGATATCGAATCTCTTCCCCTTGATGAAATAAAAAGTATGGTTGATGTAATCCATCGTTCAGGAAAACGTCTCCTTAAAAGAATTGAAAAAATGCTTCAATTTTCTGAATTAGTATATTTAGATAAAAATGAAATTGAGAATAATAAAAATATATGCACACCTTTTGAAATAGAATCCGCATCTTTTTCTAATGAAATCATAAATTACTTTTATGAGTATAAACGAAATGAGGATATGTATATTCAGTTAGATGATGCACGTCTTTTAATTAATGACAGATATTTCAAAACCATCTTATATGAATTACTTGAAAACTCTATACTATTCTCCGAAAAAGGAACGAGTATTTTAGTGAGAGGCTGGATCGAAGACCAGTATTATAAAATAAAGATTCATGATCATGGTTCGGGAATGGATAAAAAATCAATTAATAATATTGATCTTTTGAATCAATTCTCAAAAAATATATATGATCATGATGGAATGGGAGTGGGCTTATCTCTAGCAAAGAAATCTCTCAAGTACTTTAATGGTTACTTAAAAATTGAGAGTAAAGAAGATCATTTTACAATTGTAGAAATTGGTATCCCGATAGCCTTCGGCTTAATAAACATGGACGAAAGGGGATCTTGTTCTTAATTTGAAGCAATAAAACTAAATGCCGCAGAAAAAATCCTCCCCTCCCAAGTATTGTCGGCTTTGTGTGGAAGTATACATAAATCCAAACCCCAAGATTTCGATAAAATCCATTCCGATAAATGAAGAAATTGGAATACTCACAATAGTAGAAAAATTACCTTTATAAGGAAAATTAATATTTTTACCTAGTCTTATTTACTTAATAATCATTCTAAAAACTGGTATGGTTCTATTGATTATATTTACTATTTATTATTTCGTATATTAAATAAAAAAAAGCGAAATGATTATTAATTTTATTGCTCTTGCTCTCTTAGCCTTCATAATCTATTTTGGAAATTACTATTATACAATTGCTAAGATAGGTGCTGGTTATAAAGCAAAAATTCTTTGTTCCGCAGTTTTTGTTTCTAAAAGAAATCCCGAAGAAGCGATAAAAAATGATCTTAGCTTCAGTGTACTTCATTTTTTTAATTATAAAGTTGACTATAAAGCCCGATCAGTTACATGCTCATTACTTTGGGGTCTCATAAAAAGAAAGGCTCAATTCTTTCCCTCACATGGTGCGGTATTAGATGCTGATCCGAATTCATTTATTGACAAGATAATTCCTGAATCAAAAAATGATTCTCTTGAAGGTGATTCTATTTTATATACATCCGAAAAATTTAATGAAATTAATTACTTCCACCTTAATAAAATAATAGATGAACAGTTTATTGAAAAAGATTCTTTGCGAGTATTGAAAACCGAAGCCGTGATCATTTTATACAAGGGCAAAATAATCGGCGAGAAATATTCTAATTCAGCTAATGCGGAGAGCAGATTATGCGGCTGGTCGATGACCAAAACTTTTGCCAATGCTTTAACGGCTATTCTTATTAACAAGGGATTTGTAAAAGTCGAAGATCGATTTAATCTTTCTTATTGGAAAGATGATCCGGCGAAAAAGGAAATAACTTTGGATAATATTTTGAGAATGAATGCCGGGTTAGAATTTAGAGAAAGTTATAAAGAATTTGATTCAGATGCTATTAAAATGCTTTACTTATACAATGATTCTGCAAAATATGCTGCGAATTCAAAAACAATTTATAAACCCGGTACAGTTTGGAATTATTCAAGTGGGAGCTCAAATCTGCTATCGCAATTTCTGAAAGAAAAATTATTAGAAAGAAATCTAGATCCTTATAACTTCACTCATTCGGAATTACTAGATAAAATTGGTATGAATAGTTCCGTAGTTGAAACAGATTTATCTGGGACTATGCTTCTCTCTTCGGGGTTATATGCTACCGCACATCAATGGGCACGTCTCGGAAAGCTTTATCTACAAAACGGAATTTGGAATGGCGAAAATCTTTTTCCTGATTGGTGGATGAAATATTCAACGACACGCACTGTATCATCACGCTTTCAGAAATTCGGCGCACATATTTGGGTTAAACCAAACGGTAGTAAAAGAGAATCTCGTTTGCCTTTTATAGAACTATTACCCGATGACCTTTTTTTCGCAACAGGTCATTATGGTCAATATCTTTTTATTGTCCCATCTAAAAATCTAGTTGTGCTTCGACTTGGACAAACAGAAAAATCAGATTACTTCAATGAATATAAATTTCTTATAGATATTTGTAAAACTGTTACTTAAACCACTTCCACTTATACATTAAAATTAACAGCCGATTATTTATAGTTCGGAATAAGTTGATTTTTATTGGGATATTGTGTTAAATACTGAACTAATATTATCAAGTTATGGGGAGTGAATGTATTCATTAGGTTTCGATATTGGCAGTTCTTCTATCAAGGTATCTATTCTTGATGTAGAATCAGGAAAAATATTAGCATCTGATTTTTATCCTAAAGAAGAAATGGCAATTAATTCACCTCATCCCGGTTTCGCTGAGCAAGACCCCGAATTATGGTGGAGCTATTCCAAGCGTTTATTAAAAAAATTACTTTCCGAATCGAGCATCAATGGCAGCGAAATAAAATCGATCGGTATCTCTTATCAGATGCATGGACTTGTATTAGTCGATAAAAATCAAAAAGTCCTTAGACCATCGATTATATGGTGCGATAGCCGTGCCGTAGAGATTGGTAATGCAGCATTTGAAAATTTAGGTGAAGAATACTGCCTTAATCATTTTCTTAATTCGCCGGGAAATTTTACTGCTTCTAAACTAAGATGGGTAAAAGAACATGAGCCGGAACTTTTCGATAAGATAGATAAAATAATGCTCCCGGGTGATTTTTTAGCAATGAAATTAACGGGCGAAATATCTACAACTGTCTCCGGTTTATCCGAAGGTATTTTCTGGGATTTTACCACCAATGCAATCTCCGAAAAACTACTAAATTATTATGATATACCCGAAAGCAAAATTCCGCAAGTTAATTCAACATTCTCGAATCAAGGAAAGATTTTAAGTTCGGTAGCCGAGGAGCTTGGAATAAGCAGCCATGCAATTGTATCATATCGAGCAGGCGATCAACCAAATAATGCCTTTTCATTAAACGTACTCAATGCAGGAGAAGTGGCTGCCACCGCAGGAACTTCCGGTGTGGTCTATGGAGTAATTGATAAAAATAATTTTGATAACTATTCCCGTGTAAATCAATTCGCACATGTTAACTATTTAAATGATTCAATAAAACTCGGTGTACTTCTTTGTATTAATGGAACAGGCATACTTAATTCTTGGATAAGAAAAAATTTTGCGAGTGGACTTTCTTATTCTGAAATGAATGAATCAGCAAAAACTATACAAATCGGTTCAAATGGCGTTGTGGTACTCCCATTCGGTAATGGAGCAGAAAGAGTTTTGAAAAATAAAAATATCGGCAGTCATATACTTAATCTCGATTTTAATCATCATTCTAAAGCTCACGTATTGCGCGCCGCTCAAGAGGGGATTGTTTTCTCCTTTAAATATGGCATTGATATAATGAAGGAGATGGGATTAAATATTAATGTTATTCGTGCAGGTAAAGGGAATATGTTCTTGAGTCCTATCTTTAGAGAGACATTAGCAAATATAACCGGCGCATCAATAGAGCTATACGAAACTGATGGATCAATTGGTGCAGCACGCGGTGCGGCGGTAGGCGCAGGTTTCTATCGCTCATTCGAGGAAGCTTTTACTTCGCTTAAGAAAATAGAAGTAATCGATCCCGATCCACTTACATTCGTTCAAACAAGCGAAGCATATAATAAATGGCTAAATGCGCTTAAATCATTTTTATAATATTATCCGTTATCATTAAATTATTCTTCAAGTCCATTATCACGCATTTTTGAGAAGCACAAAAGGCTATTTTGTCATTAATTCTTATTTCTGCTTTGAATATTAATATGCCGTGAGAGCTGCTCTCTAGGAACATCCGCCCAATCGGACGATCCAAAAGTTTAATCTGCTTTTTATACTTCATCTCGCACGATGCCACTACAGGATAATAATTTAATGCCATTAACGATTCTAATAAATTTAGCTTAGTAAAAAGTTCACTGCGCATATCTTCGAGCCAACGTAAATAGACAATATTATTTACATGCTGAGCTATATCGATATCATAAGTGTGAACTTGCAGAGGCAGTTCAATGGAACAGAAACCGGATTCGCATAACTGAACCGCAATCCCATTTGTAATTAAATCTTCCAATAAATTATACTCTATTTTGATAAATATTCTGTTAGAGCATCTTTTACTTTTATATTGCCTTTATATCCTGTAACGATTTTTATATTTACTCTTTTTAGAACGTCTTCTGCTTTATCTCCTACATGACCTGTAACTACCACGTTAGCACCATGATGATGGATAAGCTCTGCCGCTTTTGGACCTGCTCCACTTTGCATCTGTTCGCCTAAGTTCGATATCGCATCAAATTTTCCTGTCTCAGGATCAACAATAATAAAATATTGGCATCTCCCAAATTGCTCACTCAATAATGATTCCATCGATCCGCCTGTTGACGTAAAAGCAATTTTTTCTTTTGTATTCTTCATTTCTTCAGTTTGTTCTTGATTCATTTCTTCTCCATTTCATTAATTTATAATATATGATTTCGTTTTTTCCCAAATACTTAATAATTCTTTTTTTACTGATTCATCCACATCTACAATATTATTCCCTTCTATGAGAGCTTTAACAAATTCCGAATTAAAAGGTATTTCTCCGAGTATAGGGATCTCTTTTTCATCGGCATGATCTTTAATCTGTTCAGCAACTGCTTCATTCAAATCGCTTTTATTAATAATGATTCCCATTTTGATTTTGAACGTAATTAATAATTTCACTAACCGTTTTAGATCATGAACTCCTGATAGGGTTGGCTCGGTAACTAATACTGCAAAATCAGCTTTTGAAATACTTGCATTGACAGGGCATCCGATTCCTGGAGGTCCATCGACAATTACAAACTTTCGGGACGAATCTTTAATAGAATTAATCGCTTTCTTTTTTATTTCACTTACTAGCTTGCCCGAATTCCCTTCACCGGGGAAAAGTTTTGCATAAAAGAATTTTGATTCATCTTCCAATTCGCACTCAAAATAATTTCCACCAATTGAAGGAGAGAAAGTGATTGCATTAGCCGGGCAGACTCTAAAACAAAATCCGCATCCTTCGCATTTTAATTGATCGACAGTGAAATTACTGATTGCATCAAATCGGCATACAGTTTCGCAAAGACCGCATTGAGTACAAATTTCATTATTAATAGCTGCCTTTTTACCACCCGAAAATTCATGACTAATTTCTGATTTTGGTTTGAGCATCAAGTGCATATTCGCAGCATCCACATCGCAATCAACAATCACTTTGTTATTTTCAAAACTCGCAAACGCTGCCGATATAGTAGTTTTGCCAGTGCCACCTTTTCCGCTCAATATTACAATTTGTTTGTAACCGTTATCAGACACTTTGCACCTTTCCCATTTCCAATCCGATCATCCTTTTTATCGTTTCGTATAAATCAAAAAAGTCAGTTCGCAATTCGGGATATAAAACTAAAGGTAAAATCCCTTTTGAATATGAAACTGCATATTTTCTGTCGAAAGGTATTTTAAGGAGTAGGTCAGTTTTTGATTCTTCTAAATATTTTTCCATCTCTCTATATGAATCATCATATTTATTTATAACTACACCAAATGGAACTCGGATTGTTTTTAGCACTTCCATAGCGAGCTTAAGATCATTCAAGCCAAATGGTGTTGACTCGGTTACTAATACACAATAATCGGAATCGATAACTGCTTCCACCATTGAGCATGATGTACCCGGAGGTGAATCGATAATATAAGTTTTGAAATATTCGGAAGATGAAGACTCTGGTTTAACATTATCCAGAAACGATTTATTGTCAGAAAAAATTTTATTATCAAAATCATTCTTATCAAAGTCGTCTCTCCCTTTGGGGATTTCCTTTTTGTAAGAAGTCGTTTCATTATCGATTTGACTATCATAAAACTCGTTCTTTACTGCAATAATTCCCTTTTTGTATGAAGATGTTCCCTTGCCGATTGCTGTATTATAAGGGGCAGTTCCACCTTCAGGAATTTTCTTTTTCACTGCTTTTATGAGTGGTGCTGCGGCTACTTCTCCGATATTGAGCAACCCATCGATAAAATAAATATTATCTTCGGTAATTCCTCTTCTAATTACGCCAATTGGTTTCTCTATTTCTGTGATAGCCTTTTCGGGACAAAAATAAGCGCACGCTCCGCATCCATGACACATCTCATCGATTAACGTAATCTCAAATTTCAGATTTATTAATGCATTAAATTCGCATACTTCTACACAATTACCGCAGACCGTGCACTTGAAGGGATCAATCTTTGGGAGTAACTTTGATACAAATTCTTCTGTATTAATTTTTGGCTTTAAGAGGAGATGACCATTTGGTTCTTCGACATCACAATCTATATACACGCTATTCGGTATAATGGAAGCAAGACTTGCCGCAATGGTTGTTTTGCCCGTTCCACCTTTCCCTGACGCTATGGATATTTTTAAGTCATTCATTTAATTATTATTATGTCCATGTCCAAAACCTTGCCCACTCCCGCTGCCATTTCCGTCACCGTGCCCTTCGCCATGATGTTCATGCTTGCAGGTATCATATCCCATAAGTTTTCCATCCATAAAACGTTCTATCGCATCAGTATAAATTAATCCCGGAGCCGTAATTACTTCAATTCCGAACTCATTAAAATTAGTTATCGCTTTTTGTCCCATTCCGCCCGCTATAATTGCGCTTACATTGAACTGCTGGACATATCCCGGTAATTGACATGCGCCATGATGCCCGCCTGCTAATGGATTAAAAAATGTTTCAGTCTTAACTATATTTTTTTGATCGTCAAATTCGCAAACCACAAATTTAGAACAATGACCAAAATGATCAGCCACTATCTCTTTACTTTCTGTTTCTTCAATTGCTACTGCTATTCTCTTATTCATAACTTTCCTTTATTAAAAATGTTTATCATATTTATTGCATTAATCGTTCCAAAAGAAAAAATGACGATATTAGTTGAAAATCACAACTTTGCATAAAGAAGAAAATTGCATTATTGCAAGGGGCATTGCTATGGCATTTTATTTGTGCAATAATAATGCTAAATTGCAATAGTAATTATGGAGTGAAAAATGAAAGAAGTTCAAAATATTATTAATAAAAATAGAGAAGCAATCGTAATCCCTGATGGAATTGCAGTTATAGGAAAAGAACTGAAAATTATAGTTTTTAATGAAGCCGCATCTCGAATCACGGGCTTTGAGGAAGATGATATAGTAGGGTTTGATTATCAGCTTATTTTCCCTCAAAATGAGGAAGTAATTAATTATATAAAAGATGCTTTAGCCAAAAATCTTGTATTTACGAACATTTCCACTAAGATAGTAAATAACAAAGGAAACATTAAAAATGTCCTCGCTTCTATTACACCTATCACAAATGGTGAAATAGTTTTAAGTGTAGTTTTGGTTTTCCGTGATACTAATGAGATGCTTTCCCTTTCTGCAGAACTCGAAACAAGAACCAATGAACTAATAGATCAGAAAAATAAACTTGATGCAATTTTTAATAGTAATATAGAAGGTACTTTCACAATCGATAACGATTGGAATGTAACTTCCTTTAATAATTCCGCCGAAAAGATTACAGGCTTTAAAAAATTGGATGCGATTGGCAAAAAATGTTGGGATATTTTTGGGTCTTCTTTATGCCAAAACGGCTGCCACATGGAGCATACTCTTAATAACGGCAAACCGATGATTGGAAATGAATTAGAAATTCTCCATAAGAGTGGAAAAAGAATTCCGATCCGTGTTAATTCTTCCATTTTGCTTAATAATAAAAATGAAAATATCGGTGCAGTAGAAACTTTTATCGATATTTCAGAAATCAAAAATCTCTCTTCACATCTAAATGAATTTTATAAGTACGAAAATATTATCGGTGGGAATAAAGAAATCCGAAGTATATATAGTCTACTGGAAAGTGTTTCCCAAACAGATAGTTCAGTTCTGATTACAGGCGAAAGTGGCACAGGAAAAGAATTGGCGGCTCGTGCCATTCATCTTAATAGTCCTCGCAAGAAAGCTCCTTTTATTGCCGTTAATTGCAGTGCATTTGTTGAATCTCTTATCGAAAGCGAACTTTTTGGTCATGAAAAGGGTGCATTTACAGGTGCAGTAAAAAGTAAACTGGGCAGGTTCGAACTTGCGCAAGGTGGTACAATTTTTTTAGATGAAATTGGTGATCTTTCAATTTCCATACAGACTAAATTACTTCGCGTTTTAGAAACTCGCGAATTTGAACGTGTCGGGGGCAATAAATCGATTAAGATGGATGTAAGAATTATTGCTGCAACGAATAAAATCTTATCTGATGAAATTGCCGAAGGACGATTTCGTGCCGATCTATTCTATCGCATTAATGTTGTTAATATTCATCTGCCACCTTTGAGGGAGCGAATGGATGATTTCCCGCTTTTAATAAATCACTTTATTAAAAAATTCAATGAAAAATTCGGGAAAAATATTAAACAGTTTTCTTCCTCCGCTTATGATATCTTGCTGGAACAAGAATGGGAAGGAAATATTCGTGAATTAGAAAATGTGATAGAGCATTGCTTCGTTATTTGTAATAATGAAATTATTCAAACGGAATGTCTCCCGAAAAGGTTAAGGGAGGGCAATCATAATAAACTTTCTCACAATACAAATTCACCACTCGGCTTTAAAGATGCCGAAAAGCAATTGATTATTTCAATTTTGCAGAAAAATAATAACAATCGAAGTGCGACGGCAAAAGAACTAAATATTGATCCTTCCACTCTCTGGCGCAAAATGAAAAAGTATAGTATTAACTAATAATTCCCCAGTGACTTCAAAAAAAGTGTAAACTTTAGTTGTATCTGGTACAACTAAAGTTTACATATCATTTCTATCTCCTTGCAAATAAAGACCTAATCCAACATTCTAGCTTGGCACTTTTATTGATTAAATATATTTAGACAAATTTCAATAAATACTTTTGGAGGCAGTATGAAAAAGGTAGTTTTACTATTTATATCATTTTTTATTTTTATCCCTATTTACATCCATGCACTTCAACAGGAAAATTCAGATTGGCAGCATTATATCGGTAATGGTAATTCGTATGCTATTGCAGAAGACAATCAATACGTTTGGGTAGGAGGAGCAGGACTTTCTAAAATTGATAAGCTCACCGATGAAGTAACTTCTTATACGAGAAACAATTCATTACTCCCCGATAATATGATTAATGTTATACTTGTTGATAGAAATGGAATTAAGTGGATTGGCACAGCTTCGGGTCTTGCTAAGTTCGATGGCACTAATTGGACCCTCTTTAATAGCAATAATTCCGGATTGGTTGAAAATTATATCTATGATATTAAAGAAGATGCTACAGGAAATCTATGGATTGGTACGGCGAATGGATTAAATAAATTTGATGGTACTAATTGGGTTACATATAACAAAGTAAATTCATGGGGAAAAGGATATGATACTATAATTAAAATAGCTATATCAAATAATGGAGTTATATGGCTTGCTCTCTCTTATGGCGGTCATCTCGCAAAACTTGAAGGGAGCACTTGGACTGTTTTTGAACCGGGTAAATCGTTTCTGCCTTTCAATATTGGTCTTAAATGTATTGCGACCGATAATCAAAATAATCTCTGGATTGGAGGTACTTACAAAAGCAGTATTATAAAATATGATGGCATAAATGCAGTTATCTACGATGGATCTAATACCGGCATGAATTTCACCTATGTTCAAAATATTTATATTGATGATTATGATAATAAATGGTTCACTTCTTCCAATGGGTATTTTTATTATGATAATACTTCTTGGAGTAATGTTACTAAAGACTATTCTGGGCTTTCGGATAATGAGACTTATTCGCTACTTATCGGCAAAAATAATATTAATTATATCTCTACAATAAAAGGTATTGATAAATATAGTCCGGCAATAGGTTGGAAACATATCGATATTTGGAATCAACCGGCTTTAGATGGTTTTTATTATCAACAAATAGTTGAATCTTCCATTGGTGATATTATTATAAATACCGGTAGGGGAATTACCACAGTTAGTAATGGTGTTTGGACAGTATGGCATTCATCTAATTTCGACCCATTTTTAATAATAAATAAAATTAAACTTGATAGCCAAGGTATTTTATGGGGAGCTTGTAATTTCGGACTTCTGAAATATGATGGAAATAATTGGGAATTATTAAATGATATTAATTCCGGAATGCCAAATATTCACCTTTACGATTTGGATATCGATTCAGAAAATAATATTTGGTGCGGATCTACAAATAGCATTCTCAAGTATGATGGTTCTTCTTGGACTGAATATACTGCCTCAAATTCTGGAATATTAAATTCGTCTCTTTATAATATAGCTGTTGATAAAAATAATGTGGTAATTGCCACTTTTACTAAAGGAGTATCTATAATTGAGAACGGTACAGTTACAAACTTTACTTCATCAAATTCACCTTTACTTTCTACATTTCTATCCACGTCAAATATCGAAATTGATAAGGAGAATAATGTTTGGATAAGTGATCGAAATTACGGGGCATACATATATAAGAACGACGGTTCTTGGAGCACTTTAACAAAAGAAAATTCAGGACTGAATACTAACTATTTACGTGAAATCTATTCCGATAGTAAAGATAATTTATGGTTTGTTTCACAGGATGGATTAGCAAAATATGACGGCACTAATTGGCAATATTTAAATACATCTAATTCAGGGATTGGTACTAATATCTGCCGCTCATTATTTATTGATTCTAAAGGTAATTTTTGGGTCGGTTCTTATGCCGGACTTTCTTTCCACGATTCTAATCTATTAGATATTAAAGATGAAATAGATGCATTACCAATCGATTATGGACTCTCGCAGAATTATCCTAATCCATTTAATCCAACGACATCAATTACATATCAAATTCCAAAAAGCAGTTTTATTAGTCTAAAAATTTATGATCTACTTGGTAAAGAGATCGCCTCAATCGTTAATGAATTAAAACAGGCAGGGGAATACACCGAAAATATCTCACTTCCTTTATCTTCAGGTATATATTTCTACCGATTACAAACTGATGAATACACCGCAACCAAAAAGATGATTATGCTGAAATAGAAAATTCTTTTAGCACTTATCGAGGGCTGAATTCCAAAATTCAGCCCTTTTATGTATATCGTGGAGATAAATATTGTTTTGATTAAATATGCTCTCAAGTATTAAAAATAGAAATGGAGAAAATTATATAATAATGATTAAACTTACATTAAAAAGTATGCAATGAAAGTTATAAAAGTGCCAGTAGCACTTAAAGAAACCATAAAATAAGAGAAATCTATAGAGGTAATTTCTAATACAAATCAGTTCTTCTGTCTTTCCAATTAAGTGTTGTGCCCACCAATCTACTTTGCTTCAAAACTTCAAGATCGACATCGTGAACCACAACAGTTTCAATATTTGGCATACATTCAGCCGCAATTCCATCGCGTGCAAAGAAAAAATCTGATGGCGTTAAGATTGCTGATTGAGCATACTGAATATCCATATTTTCTACTTCGGGAAGATTACCTACCGTACCAGCCATGGCAACGAAAACTTGATTTTCGATGCATCGTGCCTGTGCACAATATCTTACTCGCAAATAACCTTTTCTCTCATCTGTGCAGAACGGGACAAAAATTATTTGAGCACCTTTCTCCGCTGCCATTCTACCAAGTTCAGGAAATTCTACATCATAGCAGATATTAATTGCAATTTTACCGCAATCAGTATCAAATACTTCTAAAGTATTCCCCGCTTCCACGCCCCACCATTTTTTTTCGTTTGGTGTTATATGTAGCTTGTATTGTTTCCCTATTTCACCATTTCGTTTGAATAGGAAAGAAACATTATACAAATGGTCATCTTCATTAATAAAATGAGAACCGCCGATGATATTTATATTATATTTAACTGCTAATTTGGTAAACATCTCTAAATATTGACCGGTGTATTGAGAAAGTTCTCGTGCGGCTAATCCGGGACGCTTGGTCTCAAGAAATGAGAGTAATTGAGTTGTAAGTAATTCCGGGAATAATATAAAATCACTCTTATATCCCGATGCTACATCCACAAAATATTCACATTGTGTCGCAAATTCCTCAAAGCTATCTATTTTTCTCATCCCATATTGAATAACAGTTATTCTAACCGGTCTGGAATAAGTGTTCTTTTTATGTTGGTGCGGAGTATAATTAATATTAGTCCATTCCAATAAGGTAGCAAAACCTGCCGATTCTTTATCGCTCTTGAGATACTCCGGTATAATCCTTTTTAACACGAAGCCATTTGATAATTGTGTGGTTAATACCGGATCGTATATCACTTTCCGAGAAACTTTATCCACAAATTCTTCTATTGTTAATTTATCTTTGTACTTTATAAATTCAGGCATTCTTCCGCCGACAACAATGCGCATTAAATTATGTGTGCGTGCCAATTCTTTGCGAGCATCATATAATCGCCTAGCTAATTTCATCCCTCTATATGATGGGTGGACTTGAATCTCGATTCCATATAAAGTATCTCCCTCAGGATTATGATTTTTAATATAACCCTGACTGCTTATATCATACCAACTGTGGCGTTCACTATAAATATCTATATCTATTACTAAACTTGATGAAGAGGCAATCACTTTGTTTTTATATTCCACTACAATTTGCCCGTCTGGAAATATTTTTAATTGACTTTCAATCTGTTCCTTTGACCATGGTAGCATTCCCGGAAAGCTTTTATTCTGTATCTCTACTAAATCGTCATAATCAGCTATTCTTAATGGGCGGACAGTAATTTTCTTTTGAAATGAATCCAAATTTTTTATCGGCATTTTTCTCCTTTATTTCTCAATTTTATTTAATATAAGAAAACTATCTCTTCATTCCTTCTCCGTTGATAATTCCTTCGCATATTTTTTGTTACCAATTACATATAAAACCGTAATCACGCCAAGTGTAACAATAAAAGCAGAAAATGCTATATAGACTAGCATCGCTGCAACGTTTAGTTCTATCAATACAATTGAAGAGAAGAATACTATAAAAGTAAATTTTGCAATTCTCCCAATAAAAGTAGCTCGATGAACATTTTCTATTATCAGAGCATTAACAATAGCAGCAGATGCTTTGGATGAGATCCACCATCCAATACCAAAAATAAATAATGCTAAAATTATTTTAGGAATGAAAAGTACTCCATGCTCGATTAACCTCGAGAGTACAATAAGATTAAGTGCCACTAATGCAGAGTTAAGGAATATTAGGAAGATTAATATGAAAAAGATATTTCCAATAAGATTGTAAATCGAGAACCTTACATCAGCTTTAGAAAGTTCGTTTTTCCATCTAAAGCGAGCGAGCAATTTCTCAAAGCGTAATACTACTAACATCTGAATTACTACACGCTTTATGAACCAGCCTAAGATCCAGCCGATTATTATTAAAAGTAAACCGGCAATTAAATTTGGCAGATATGCAACAATTGTCCGCCATAAATCATAAAACAAATTATCAAAATTTGTGTCCATTATTATTCTCCGGGTTCTTTAATTGGTTTCATTAATAATTTCCAAAAAGATTCTCTTTCTTCATATTCTTTTACCCATATTACAGGGCAACCAGATTGTTCAGTTATTTCTTGAGTAAGTGATCTTCCTAATAGTAATTCAAACATATCGCCGCTTCTTCCGCCCATTAATATCAGATCGGCAGTCTGAGATTCATTTACTACACTACTCAATATATCTTCATCATGAATCAATTTAATTTCGGCTTCAAATCCATTCTCTGCGATTAATTCTTTGAGTTTAGTTTCATGTTTAATTCGGTCTTCTTTACTCAAATTTGGTTCAAAAACCATTACGAATTTTACTTTACATTCAAAATAATCAGCTAATATAGGAGCGATTTCAATTGCCAGGTTAGTGTGGATATTATGATTGTATGGAATTAAAATCGTTTTGATTTTTTCCGGTTCTATATGTCCATGAAGTATAGCTAATTCGCATGGTGCTTTCGCAATCACGCTATCAATAATTGAAGAGAAATATCTTTCAAAAAAACTTAGATGTTTTTCTCTTCCAACAATAATAAAGTTACATTCATTTTCAATTGCAGTATCTACAATTCCTTGTGAAATCCTATGTGCTACATTGATTACGCTTCTAAATGGTGTACCTGTCTTTGAGAAAACTGATTCTGCATTTTGGAAAAGCGAATTAGCTCTATCATTTTCATCTTCTTTAGAGACAAGAGGAACTCCTTCTTTTACTTCATTAACATTTAGCAATATTATCTCTGCACTATTCTTCTTTGCTAATGCATTCGCAATGCTTGCTAATCCGACAACGCTCTTTTGATTTGCTAATGGAACTAATACCCTATAAATCTTACTTTCCAAATCATTAAGCGTACGTGTTTTTCTTATGTGTTGAACTTCTCTATCAGCTGCATAATACTTATATACAAATAATCCTACTGCTACCCAAACTACTGTAACTATCCATGCTGTTGGACTATAACTAAACATATAACCGGCAAGGAAAAGTAGAAAGAGAATACCTACTATTGTAACATATGGAAATAGAGGAACGAAGAACCCTCGGTCAAGATCCGGTCTCTTTTTACGTAATCTGATGAGCGTAATATTTACTTGCATAAAAAGAAGTAAGAACATAATATCGGCAGCACTTGCAACATCTTCAATTGGTAAAGATAAAGCCATTGTAACAACAATTATCAATGAAAAAATAATTGAATAATGTGGAGTAAAATTTTTCTTATGAACTTTTCCAAAAATTGAAGGGAAGTTGCGGTCTCTTCCCATTGCGAATGCTACTCGTGATGAAGAATAAACAGTCGCATTTAATGCAGACATAGTAGAAATCACACCACCAATTAGAAGCATAATTCCGCCACCGACAAAAAATCTAGCTGCCACCTGAACCAATGCAGTTTCCTTATGAGATGCTAAATAATCCCAAGGAGTCATATTTCCTGATTGAACTGTACCTAAAGAAACAACCGCAATCAATAGATAAATTGGAATCACAATTATTAAGGAGAGAAAAACTGCACGTGGAATATTTTTCTTCGGATTTTTAATTTCCTCCGAGCATTGTGAAATCACCTCAAATCCTTGGAATGCAATAAACGTTAAGCCCATCGCTTTAAAAACACCATCCCAACCATTCGGCATGAATGGAGTAAATGCAGCGAAAACATCCGTTTCTCCAAACATAACGTTTATACCAAAACCAATGAAGATAAATAGAATAACAATTTTAGCGATGGTTACAAAGTTGCCAACTTTGCCGGTCTCGGATGCGCCTCTGAAATTGACATAGGCAAAAACAACGGCAGTAATCGCAGCTAGAATTTTTTGAGGTGAGAAAAATCCCCACGCCGGCATTATAATATTAAACTCTCTTAATACCAGATCGAAATATGCTCCAAAGCCAAGGGCGTATAGACTGCAAGCCACAGCATGTGCAAACCAGCTCATCCACCCTGAAATAAACCCATTCCATTTCGGAAGACCTTCTTTTACCCAAAGATAACCTCCACCGGCATCATGAAAGCACGACCCTAATTCAGCATAAGAAAATGCAGTCATTAACGCTACCAATCCGTTTAAAGTAAATGTAATTATTAGTGCAGGACCTGCAACTCCTGCGGCAATTCCGGTCAGGACGAATATCCCGGCACCAATCATTGCACCTACTCCAATTAAAGTCGCATCCATTAAACCCATCTCACGACTTAAGTGTACTTCTGTGTCGAATTTTTTCATGTGCGTATTTTTTGAGTGAGCTTACCTTTTATATTTTATAAAATATTAACTAGGTGCTTAGTATGTATAACGCTATTGATCGGTTCTTAGCACTACTCCAGAATTTCGTTCTGTTTTTCGTGCTTTATATATAATACTCTTTGAGGAAATGGAATACTTATTCCGTTTGCATTAAATACATCAAATAACCGAACTCTTAATTGACTCTTTATATTCTCAACTCTGAAGACTTCATCCGCCCAAAAATATAAAGTGAATAAAAGTGCTGAATCTCCATATTCATTAAATCTTACAAATGGCTCGGGGCTATTTAGCACGCCATCTTGGTCAATTGCAGCTTTCTTTAATAACTTCATTACTAAATGAATATCAGACGAATAATCGACACCAATATTAATCTCAAATCTCGATGCCCCGGCTTGATGAGTCCAGTTAATTAATTCTTTGCTCGTAAGTTGTGTATTTGGTAATATTATGTACTGATCGTTTCGTGTTTTTACGGTAGTAGTTCTTAATCCAATACTTATTACCTGTCCCACAGTTCCATCGACATCTATTACGTCATTTACTTTGATAGAGGAGTCAAAGAGGATTATAATGCCCGACATATAATCGCTGAATAAATTCTGAAGTCCAAAACCTAAACCAACTAATAGAGCTGCTAAACTCGCCATTAAGACTGTAACATCAATGCCGACAATTCGAAGCAAGAATAAAAAATTAATTATTACGATCAAATATTTAATCAATTGATAGACGGAGTATTTACGCGATTTCTCGATTTTTATCGATTTGTATAAAACTTTTTTAACTAAGGAGAGAATCAAAATTGTAGCTAGTAAGAGCAATGCAAGTTGAAATAGAACTACAACACGAAGTGAATAACCACTAATTGTAAAAATTGAATAATTAAATAAATCTTCCATATTTCTTTCTATTTATTTATAAAATATTATTTATTATCGTTGTTTTTGTTACCAAAAAGATCAAGACCAAAAAGTCTGAATGAAGGTGCTTGATATTCTTTAGGTAAATAATCTGCCGGGATAGTAGTCTGATTGCCATCTCTCATAGCACCATAATGCGGAGACATAATCTCAACTCCGCCTTCATTGAATTTATCTTGAATCTTTGAATGAAGCATTGAATATGTTCTTGCCATAATTCCCGGTTGATCGGTATAAGCATTCAATTCATAAGATACATAAAAATCATCTAAACTTGTTTGTAGCACAAATGGCGCGGGAGTTTTTGAAATATTATCCGTTTCTAATGCCGCTGATATTAATAGTTCATGCACCTGTTTCCAAGGAACGTCGTATCCGATTGTTACTGTTGTATGAAGCACTAAACCCATCTCGAGTGCTGCTGTACTATAATTTACTATATGACTTCCAAGCACCATAGAGTTTGGAATCGAGATTTCTACATTCTTGGTTGTTCTTACTCTTGTTACCAATAATGTTTTTTCTACAACATCTCCAACAGTATCGGCTATCTTTACTCTATCACCTAATCTGAAAGGACGCATATAAGTCAATACCGTACCAGCAACAATATTTGAAATTGCAGAAGTAGAACCGAGAGAGAAAAGGATACCAAGAAATACGGATACACCTTTGAAGGCTTCAGAATCTGATCCGGGCAAATATGGAAATATTATTATTATGGCGAGTACTATTATTAGGAAACGTACAATTTTATAAGTTGATGGCACCCAATCAACATGAAATCCCGGAAGCTTTATATTTTCTTTCTCGATCTCACTAAAAAAGTATTTTACAAATTTTATTAGATAATTAAAAACTGCTAAAATAACTATGATAAAAAATAAATCCGGCAGAAAATTAATTATCGACATCACCACTTTGTTGAGTGGATTTAAGATGTAATTAATTAATTGTGAAGCCCAGGTTCTGCTAAACTCAAAGAAACTAAATACAAGCGTTATATAAAAATACCCAACAATTAACCAGAGAAATATTCTTACTATTTTCGTAATAAAATCGAGCATGTCAACTGCTTTGTCGGCGGATAATAATTCTACTGATTTTACTTTGAATGATTTTATTAATGTTCCTTTCCAGCTTCTATACTTAATCGTAAAGTATCGATAAGAAACATTTACTCCCTTAACAAGCACCGAAGCAACAACTGTAACAAAAATAAAAAGCAATATTCCTCTTAATATCGGTTGTATATACCAATGCCGTGTCCACGGAAGATTAGTTACTATAAAGACTAATAAGGAATATATGGCGGCAAGCGTAATAAAGAGTCTTAGTCCTTTCATTACAATTGTAGCTAAATCAATTAAGTCGGTACCCTTAAGGATTTCAAACTGTTTTATGCTGAATGATTTGAAAACCTTTCCTTCTAATTTCTCTAAACCAGTATAAATCTTAGGAAATACTAATCGATTAATCCACATCAAGAAAATAAAAGCCGCAAAAAAGATTCCGATATAAATGATTTTTTCTATTATAGTTTTCTGGCTGTATACATTTTTAGTACTCTTTACTTTTTCTTTTATTAACTCATAATATTCATTACTAAGGATTTCTAATGACTTTGCATTTGAGAGAGTATCCGCCGGAGTAACTGTCATGATAATTATTTTTTTATTTCTTATTAAAGCCATCCCATTTTGCATCTCTAACTTCAGGGAATCGACATTTAAAGAATCGTTTTCAACTAAGTCCTTAAGTCCTAAACTTATTTCACTTGCTCTTTTCTCCGCAGAAAATGGACCAATGCCATTGTAAATATTGAATAGTGTATCTTTATCGAGAACGACCGGATAACCTGATAAATTAGGTAATTGTAATGGGGTTTGCTGCGGGATTTCTTGTGCCTGTAATGTAAGAACTAGCAAGAAAGAAATTATAGAAAATTTAAGAAAACTTAAGAATCTGTTAAGCATTTTTAATCTCCTTAGAATTGAATAAATTTAATAAATATTTTATTTAATAAGTATATAATTATGGGAGATGGTTCGATTTTGGGACATATTTATGATAATTTTGCTTTGTAAATAACATTTTTTCTTATCTCGAGGGTATAATGAAATATAAAATTTATCTATTAATTATTGCTGCGTTTTTTGCAGGGTGCACTACTCAAAAGGAAACTCTTTCATCAAATATAGAATTTTCTACAAAAGGAAAAATGATTACTGTTTATACCACTGCCGAAGGAAATGATTTAAGGCTAAGCAGAAACGAAACAGATTTAACATTTAAAAAAGGCAGTCAACCAATTGAAACTGAAATATCAGTCTTCGTAAACCCTAATAAAAAATTTCAAGAATTCCTAGGTATAGGTGGAGCAATTACAGATGCTTCCGCAGAAGTCTTCGCTGTTCTCTCACATGAGAAACAGCAGGAATTATTGACCGCTTATTATGATAAAGATAAAGGAATTGGTTATTCACTAGCTCGCACTACTATTCATAGTTGTGATTTTAGTAGTGGCAGTTATACTTATATAAAAGAAGGCGATAAAGAATTAAATTCATTTTCGATTGATCACGATAAAAGATTCAGAATCCCATTGATTCAGAAAGCTACTGAAACAGCGGGTGGCTCACTGCTTTTATATGCTAGCCCTTGGAGCCCTCCTGCTTTTATGAAAACAAATAAAGATATGCTACACGGTGGAAAACTTCTTCCGGAGTATTATGATTCTTGGGCGATGTACTATACAAAATTTATTAAAGCCTACGAAACTGAAAATTTACCTATATGGGGAATTACAGTACAGAATGAACCAATGGCTGTACAGACATGGGAATCATCTATTTTTACTGCCGAAGAAGAGCGAGATTTTCTTAAATACCATTTAGGACCCGTTATGGAAAAAGAGAATCTCGGCGATAAGAAAATTTTAGTTTGGGATCATAATAGAGATTTAATTACTCAAAGAGCTAATACGATATATGACGATCCCGATGCTGCAAAATATGCTTGGGGTACTGCTTTCCATTGGTATGAAAGCTGGACAGGTGCTCCGCAGAAATATGATAATATCGCATTTGTGCGCGAAAGTTATCCAGATAAAAAATTATTTTTTACAGAAGGTTGTGCAATGAGTTTTGATTCGACAAAATATCAATTCTGGGGTAATGGAGAACGGTATGGTCTTTCGATGATTAATGATTTTAATAATGGCACTGTCGCTTGGACTGATTGGAATATTTTGTTAGATGATAAGGGTGGTCCTAATCATGTTCAGAATTATTGCTTCGCTCCGGTTCATCTCGATGGCAAAACGGGAGATTTAATATATACCCCTTCTTACTATTACATAGGACATTTCTCGAAATTTATTCGTCCGAATGCAAGAAGAATAAGCACTACTACAAGTCGAGCTACTCTTTCCGCTACTTCTTTTCTAAATGAAAATGGAAGGATGGTTACTGTTATTATGAATCAAACCGATGAGGCAATAGATTACGGATTGTATGTTGAAATGGAATTAGTGAATATTAAGATACCTGCTCACGCTATTCAAAGTATCATTTATTGATAAATTAAAAAAGGGAATAGATTTATTTTACAAAATTCTATTCCCTCTTATTATCATGAAATACAAACGAGTACTATTTATTATTTATCTCAAATGAAAATGTACTCCCTTTACCGACTTCACTATCAATTAATACTTTACCATTATGTATCTCTGCAAACTCTTTACATATCTTTAACCCTAAACCAGTACCTCTTTCATTATTTGTTCCCATAGTAGTTATATTAGCATTTGCATGTAGAAGTTCTTCGATAATTGCCGGACTCATACCTTTACCTGAATCGGATACAGAAAATCTGATTTTATCTTCTTTATTAGTTACAAACAAAATCACATCACTATTTGGGTTAGAAAATTTAATTGCGTTATTAACAAAATTTCCGATAACTGTTTCTACAATTAATTTATCTGCACTTATTTCAAGTGATTCATCTATATCTATTCTCAAATTAATGCTCTTCTTTTTTGCTGCCAGGCTATATGATTTACAGATTGAATTAAAAATAGTTTTTATATTTAATTTCGTTTTTGTTACACCGATTTCACCTTTTTGAGTTCTTGCCCAAGTAAGCAAATCCATTAAAAGTTTCTGAATATCAATAGAAGCCTCATAAAGTCCACTGATAATTTCCTTTCTCTCGCTCTCTGTTAGATCGTCATAATCCGTTTTTAGAAACTCTGCAAAATTAGAAACTGCTCCAAATGGATTTTTTAGATCGTGAGCAATTATTGAAAAGAATTTATCTTTTGATGAATTTAATTCCGTCAAATAGAGATTTGCCTTTTTCTGCGTCTTAAATCTCATGACTAATAAGACTATTGAAGCAAGTACTAAAATTGTAATTAATATTGCATAGTTTCTCGTAGTTTTTTCAAATTCAATATCTTTTTTCAGCAGATCATTTTCCCTGTCTTTTCTTTCAGTTATGAATGCTGTTTGAAGGTCTGCTATTTTATTCTTATTCTCTTGTCCATAAATTTTTTCTTTTAATTCTTCATACAATTTTTGATAATCATAAGCTAACTTATAATTATTTTTTCCTACGGCTAATTTAGTTTGGTATTCGTAAGATATTAGAAGTTGATCGAGATGCCCTGTATTGCGTGATTCATATTCAGCTTTATTTAAGTATTCTTCTGCTTGAACTAACAAATTCGATTCGATATATATTTTACCAATCATATTATAAGAAGAGATTTCACCATACTTATTTTGAATCTTTGTATCTAGTTCTAATGCTTTAAATAAATATTCGAGTGCTTTTTCTCTTTTACCTTGAGCATAAAACACATCACTAATGCCTGCAAGTGCCCAACTTTTTCCTTTTAAATAATCAGATTTCTCACTTAAGTCGATTGCCTTATAAAACGTCATTAATGCTTTTTCTTCTAATTTTTGTTCAACATAAACCGAAGCAATATTTATTAATGATTTTGCTAATCCACGAGTATCGTTCCTATCAGATCTAATCTTAGCTGATCTGTCAAAATAATCAAGTGCTTTTTCATAGTCTTTTTGATTTCTATAAATTTCTCCAATATCATTTAGAACGTATGCCATACCTTTCTTATCATTTATTTCTTCAAAAATATTATATGCTTCCATCATTTTTTCTAAGGCTGTTGAATAAAGTGCATTCTTATAATAATAGTCCCCGATATTATTTAGTGAATAAGCTATTTCGCTATATACCTTATTTCCTTTTGCAACATCTAGTGCTATTTGATAATAATAATATGCAGAATCAAGGTTACCAATATTTCCATAAATTACGCCGAGAAAATTTAAAACTTCTGACTTATGTTTAAAGTAAGATATTTTTTCCATCTTCTTTAAAGCTAATAGTCCATATTTAATTGATGTCTTAGGTGTGATACTTCTATAATTCCAGCATAAAACGGATAATGAATCAATCTGCTCTTTTTCATCTAATCTTTGAAGTGAATTTATTATACTATCAGGATTCGATTGAGCGAACAGTGAAAGAGTAGTAATTAATAAAATTATAAAAGGTTTCATTTTTCCTTTGTGCATAAGAATTGACTTAACAATATACTTATTATCGGATATTTTGGATATATTTAAAGAGTTCGCAAATCATATAAATAATTCTTTCAATTATTCGATTTCTAAAGGAACGAAACTTAAATGAGGCAATTCATTAAGTATAATGTCTTTGTAAAAATGATTTTTGTAATTGTTTTATATTCCACTTTAATTCAGGCTCAATATAATTCTACAAATTTTGTCCGATATAATATTAAGAATGGTCTATCTAATAATTCCATTAATTGTATTCTTCAGACTAGCGATAATTTTTTGTGGATTGCTACGAAGGATGGGCTAAATCGATTTGACGGACAGTCATTTAAGGTATTTAAGTACGATCCCGCAGATTCACTTTCCTTGCCTGAAAATTATGTGATGTCTTTACTCGAAAGTAGCGACTCCACTTTTTATATAGGCACTTGGGGTAGAGGACTTTGTATTTTTGATCCTAAAATGGAATCCTTTAAAAGAATTAATTTTAGTGCCTCAGAGAATAATTATATTCAAGCACTTTTTGAAGATAGTAAAAAGAATATTTGGTACGGAACGACAACTTCAGGCTTAAGTAAATACAATCCAAGTACTGGAAAAATTACAACTTATAGTAAAAATTTAAATTCTTTTCCAGATAATAACATTACTTATATTCTTGAAGATAAAAACAAAATGCTGTGGGTCGCTACTTGGAATAGTGGATTAGTACAATTCGATCCTGAAGCTGGAAAAGTAATCAATCATTTTATTCACAATATTAAAGACAAAAGTTCTATATCTGATAATGGAGTTTGGTATTTGTATGTCGATTCTGATGGAACTATTCTTCTTAGTACATTCAAAGGAGTTGATAGATTAAATCCAATTACAAAAAAAAGTATTAAACTCACTTATGAACTTCCTGAACTAAATGCTATTAATAATTCTACAATAAGGTTAGCATTTAAGGATAGTGAAAATAGGCTTTGGATTGGCACTTATGATTATGTTGGATTATTTCTCATTACCACCGAAAAATCAAAAAGCAATTTATTCTATTTTCGAAATGAAGAAGATGATATTAATTCACTCTCTTCGAGTAGAGTTAGATGGGTATATGAAGATAGAAAAGGCAATTTCTGGATAGGCACTGAAGATGGATTGAATAAACTTCCATTTAAAAATAATTTCATTCAATATCGTCATCTCCCTATTCGAAAAACTAGTATCAATGGAAGAGTTGTAAGCTCTATTTTTCAGGGTAAAGATGCCACTCTTTGGGTTGGTTATGGCGGTTCCGGGTTTGATAAAATTGATCTCTCTTCAAATAAAATAACTCATTATGTACAAAACAATTCTGAAAATAGTCTTAGCAATAATGATGTAGTCAATATTTATGAAGACCACAATGGAACTGTTTGGATCGGCACTATGAATGGAGGTCTTAATAAATTTGATACAAAATCTAATCGCTTCACTAAATATACCTTTGATATAAATAAAAAATTTGGAATAGCTTCTAATTGGGTTCAGCAAATATTAGAAAACAAAAATAATGATCTTTTAATTGGAACGAATGAAGGTCTCCAATTATTTGATAGACAAAAAGAACTTTTTTATCCATTCGCTCCTTTGCTTTCAGACTCCTCAGTTATAATGCCTTCTGATGTTTCCGTAAATTCCTTATTTGAAGATAGAGAAGAAAATCTATGGATTGGAACATGGTTAGATGGACTTTATAAGTATAACCCTAGAACAAATAAGTATTCTCATTTTTTCCCTGATAATAAGAATAATTATTCAGTTAGTTCTAGTAAGATAACCGCAATTAACGAAGATCATTTTGGAAATATCTGGATTGCTACTCATAGCGGGGGAGTAAATAAATATGATAAATCGAAAAATAAATTTTATAATTTCAATACAAAAAATGGACTTCCTAATGATGTGGTTTTTGGTATCCATGAAGATGAAAAGGGATTCATCTGGATTAGTACAATGAAAGGTCTTGCCAGATTTAATCCTGTTACAGAAAATTTTAGAATATTTGATGTAAATGATGGATTAATTGATGATCAATTTAATTGGCGGGCAAGTTTTGTAGGTAAAGACGGTAGCTTCTATTTTGGTGGTATAAATGGATTTATAAAATTTTATCCGCATGAAATTAAATTTGATTCAATTCCCCCGCCTATCGCTATTACATCATTTAAGATTTTTAATAAAGAAGTTATCTTGCCTCAATCACTCAGTGCAACCAAAAAAATTGAACTTAATTATGACCAAAACTTTTTTTCATTTGAATTTAGTGCCTTGGACCTTGAACCAAACTATAAGCACAGTTTTAAATTTATGCTTGAGGGTATTGACCCTGATTGGGTAGATGCTAATGGAAGAGTAGAAGCATTTTATACCGATATTAAAGCAGGGAAATATAAATTTTTAGTTAAAGCAGCTAATGCTGATAATGTCTGGAGTAATCCGAAATCAATTGCGATGATAATTTATCCTGCTTGGTGGTCAACATGGTGGTTTCGGTCAATATTGATGTTTGTTATTGCTATGATCGCTTATGTAATTTATCGCTCACATATAAAGCAACTTTTGGAGATCGAACGAATTCGTTTAACTATTGCAAGCGATCTTCATGATGAAATAGGAAGTAATCTCAGTAGTATTAGCGTGGATAGTCAGCTTCTGATGAGTAGTCCATCTCTTAATGAAAATGAAAAAGAACTCTCTCAATTTATCAGCCAAACCGCAAAGGAAACTATCGAAGCGATGCGCGATATTATCTGGTTTATTAATCCTAGAAAAGATTTTAATATTAGTACAACGTTAAAGATGAAGGATACTGCTTCAAAACTTCTTGCAGGAATAAATTGGAAGTTTGATATGATCGGTGATATAAAAATTGATTCTTTCAATCTTGAAGTCAAACGCAATATCTTTCTTATTTATAAGGAAGCTCTCAATAATGTCGTCCGGCATTCGTTAGCCAAAAGCTGTGAAATTATTATTAAAGGGAATCATTCTTCTTTTTGGATGGTCATAAAAGATGATGGATCTGGTTTTGAATTTGAGACGATTACAGAGAATAACGGATTGAAAAATATGAGAAGACGTGCCGAAAAAATTGGTGCTGTCTTACAAATTAATTCCAATAAAGATTTAGGCACTGAAATAGCATTGAACTATGAAAACAAAAAAAAATATTTAAAAAAAAATTAAAATACCACGAATGTGCTATGGATATAAGATTAATATTGATGTAGTTTGTTTTCGAGGTTATGAAAATGAATCAAAATAATGAATTAGACAAAGAAAATTTTAATATATGGCTTATTGAAGATAATTTACATTTCAGAAGGACAATTAATGGATTAATTAATCATACTCCGGGAATGAAATGTACTAATGCTTTTGAAACATGTGAAGAGGCAATTTCAAAACTGCAGACAGAGTTTCCTCCTGAAGTAATCCTTCTTGATATTGGTTTACCCGGTATGACTGGTATTGAAGGTATTGAGAAATTTAAAATGCTTTCGCCTTCAACTCATATACTTATCTTAACTATATATGATGATAATGAAAAAGTGTTTGACGCTTTATGTGCAGGGGCTTCCGGTTATTTATTAAAAGATTCTTCTCCTGATAAAATCATTGGCGCAATTGAAGAAGTGCTTTCTGGTGGTGCTCCTATGAGTATGCAAATTGCCCATAAAGTCCTCGAGATTTTTAGTAATCTTAAACCAAAGAAAAATGATTATGGATTAACCGATAGGGAAAAGGAAATCTTAAAATTTATGGTTACCGGTTTAACTAAACAACAGATAGCCGATCAACTCTATCTTAGTTTTCATACTGTAAATACTCACCTAAAAAATATTTATGTAAAATTGCACGTTAATACCAAGTCCGGTGCTATTACTAAAGCCTTCAAAGAGAACCTTATCTGAATTGGTACTTTATCGAATATACCACGAACGTGCGATTGTCATATTGACTTACTAAAACTATCTTATAATTAGAAAAATACTTTAATGTTATTCCCCCTATAAAAATATTTTCTTAAGTATTTGTTTTAATCATATTACATGAATGGAGGCAGTATGAAAAAAATAAGACAATCGTTCTTATTAATTCTTTCCTTACTATTATTTTCCGGTTTAATTACTAATGCACAAGTGAAAAACATCGCACATCGCGGTGGAGCAGCTCTCGCTCCTGAAAACACTTTGGCAGCTTTTAGAAATGCTATAGCAGTTAATGCCGATTATTATGAGTTAGATGTTCAAATGTCCAAAGATGATTCTCTCGTCATAATGCACGACGGCACAATTAATAGGACAACTACTGGAGCAGGAACTGTAAGTGTACTTACATATGCCCAGTTAAGAGCCTATGATGCAGGCGTAAAATTTAACGCAAGTTTTACCGGTGAACCAATTCCTACTCTTTATGAATCCTTAGTTCTAGCTAAAAATAGTGCAAATAAAACTAAGGTTGTAATTGAAATCAAAACGCCTGATCCTAAAGTTGTACCATTGGTTGTTAAAATGGTGCAAGACCTTGGTATGCAAGATCAAGTTTTGATTTCGAGTTTTAATTTTAATCAAATTAAAGAAGCAAATGCAATCGATCCAACAATTCCTATCCAAGTATTCGTAAGTTCTAATTCTAATGCTGTTGTCGATCAATTGTCTGCCTTAGGCAATAGCAATTGGATTGGTAGCAGTGCTACACCATCCGCAGCATTTCTAGAATATGCTCATTCTAAAAATGTGAAATTTAATATGTGGACTATAAACGCCGCACCAATGATGAAAACCTTAATTGAACTTGGAGCTGATGGTATTACAACTGATAATCCTCTCACATTTATTCTTGCTTCAGATACAACCCCTCCAGCAGATGTAAATATTCTTTCGGCTGATGTTGTTGAAACAAAAATTACTTTAAAATGGGATGCTGTAACAGATGCAGAAAGTGATATTATCGGGTATGAAATTTATAGAGATACTACTTCAGCACCTGAAACTCTTTTTGCAACCACTGGAAAAGTTACTGAATATACTGACCAGACAAATACAGAGCTTAAAAAATATTATTATCGAATGAAAGCTAGAAATGGTATCAATACTTTGAGTGCCAATTTCAGTAATGAAATTTCAGCTACTACTTCTAATGATAAAACAAAACCATTAGTAAGTTTTGTAACTTCAAATTCTCTTAATACTCAAGTAATTGTTGACTTCAATGAATTAGTGGATTCAACTACTGCTGTAACTCTTGCTAATTATACAATTAATAAAGCGGTTACTATTTCAGATGCGCAATTAGCATTAGATAAGAAATCTGTAATCCTTACCACTTCTGAATTAATGGAATCCTCTTATTCGATTATAGTTAAAGGCGTAAAAGATAAAGCTATAAAACCAAATACAATGGCAACTGCGACTCTTATTTTTATGCATAAGGGTCTAACTGCAAATACAGTTGCTTATTATAGTTTAGATTCAGCAGTCGATAGTACTTTAGTTGATGGCTCAGCAAATCTTAATAACGGAACCCTAAAAAACGACATAGCATTCAGTGAAGGTATTTTAGGTAATGGAATGGTCTTTGATGGAGTGGACGACCATGTGGAATTTAAACCTTCAACTTCATTTGATATCGGAGGTAACGAAGTTACTATATCTGTTTGGGCTAAATTAAATTATTTGCCTGCAGATTTACCGACTGCTTATGGTCCATTATTCGATTCTGAAACTGATAACTATGTAATTTATGCAGATAGAGGAAATAATGAATTAAGATTTAAGGTTACTACAAGCGCAGGTGCGGCAAGACCCGGAATTCCTGCTAAAGATTTAGTCCTTAATGAATGGGTTCATATTGTTGGTGTTTATGATGGTGCTAATGCTTTCATCTATATGAATGGTGTATTAAAAGGATTTCTTCCTGTTACAGGTACAGTTAAACCATATCAACAAGCTTATTTAGGCAGAAGCTCTAATACAGGCGCAAGTTACTTTAAAGGAAGTATGGATGAAGTTCTTATTCTTAATAAAGCCCTAAAGCCAAATGAAGTTGTTGCTCTATTCAAATCTACAAAATCAACTCCTGTCGATCCTGCTCCTGGTATTGTTGAATTAAAATCAGCTTCTCCCTCAGGTAACTCAATTAACCTTACTTGGAATGAAGCGATCAATTATGAAAGCAAGGTGATGGGATACCAAATATATAGAGATACAAAAGCTAATCCTGAAGTACTTTATGCAACAGTAAATGATACAACAGAATTTACCGATATGGGAACTGCTGAATCTTCTACATATTATTATCGCATAAAAGCCAAAAACGTTCTCGGACTTTCTAGTTCTGATTATAGTAATGAAATTTCTGCTAAAACTGGCTTAGATAAAATCAAACCGGAATTATTATATATAACATCAGTTTCAGATCCGACTAAGGTAGTAGTAGAATTCAGCGAAGCATTAGATAAAACTTCCGCCGAATTAAAAACTAATTATTCTTTGGATAATAATGCTTCAGTTCTTGAAGCTAAACTTTCTGCGAATGAAAAATCAGTTATTCTGATGACTACTCCTTTAGAAGAAATGAGATATACTCTAGTTACCACTAATATAAAAGACAAAGCAGCTGCTGCAAACATGATGTTGCCTGATAGCGCAAAGTTTGATCATAAACCAATGCCTGAAAAACTAGTTGCTTATTATCAGTTGGACAATGTGGATAGTGACTCAGTTGTAGTTGATTTATCAGGTAATATGAATAATGGATTCGTAAAAAATGGTCCGATGATTTCAGAAGGTATTTTAGGTAATGGAATGAAGTTCGATGGCGTTGATGATTATGTTCAGTTTAGTCCTTCTGCTTCTTTTGATATTGATGGCGGTTTTGTTTCTGTTTCAGTATGGACAAAGCTCGATTATCTTCCTACCGAAATGAAGCATGCATTTGGTCCTCTTTTCGATTCTCAAGGTGATGAATTTGTTATTTATGCAGATAGAGGAAATAAGGAATTAAGATTTAAAGCTACATCTACTGCTGGAGCAGCTCGACCCGGTATTCCTCAGGCTGATTTAATTACCGGTCAATGGATTAATGTTATTGGTGTTTTCGATGGCGTTAATGCTTCTGTTTATCTTAATGGTGTTTTTAAAGCATCACTTCCTTTAGGAGGTACTGTCAAAACCGGTATTGTTCCGATACTTGGTGTAAATGGTACTCTAGCTCCACTTTCATTCTTCTCAGGAAGTATGGATAATATTCAGATATTTAATTATGCTCTTTCTCAAGAAGAAATAACTAATATTAATAATAATATTAGAATCCCTGCAATTAAGAAGCCTACTTCTGTTGATGACTTAAATAACGGTGTTATTCCTAATGTTTATTCGTTAGAGCAAAACTATCCGAATCCTTTTAATCCAACAACTACTATTAAATATCAGATTCCTAAAGAAGGGATTGTTCAATTAAAAGTATTTGATATACTCGGAAGGGAAGTTTCTACTCTTATAAATGAAATTCAGACTCCCGGTAATCATAAAGTGAATTTTGACGGAAAATATCTTTCAAGTGGTGTTTATTTTTATCGCTTGACTTCCGGTTCATTTGTTTCAACAAAAAAATTCATTCTGATTAAGTAAGCCCTTAATTAGATATTTTCAAGCCCGGCTGATTTCATTAGTCGGGCTTTTTTTATGCCAAGAAATGAGTGCTCATTTTTAAGAAAATAATAATTAAGTATTTTATTTTCTATTCTCATTTATAACTGTTAATTTTGTACTAAATAAAATATTATCTAAATGAAGCTCATCTTTTTATGGTTCTTTAATCTCCTAGTTTTTGTGCAGTTTTTATCAGCACAAAATGCAAATCAATTTTCTATTCCTGCCGAAGCAAATTTAAAATCCGAGTTTAGTAATACGCTTATCGAATTATCAGATAGAATTATTGCTAATCAAATTACTGACGAGAAGGATAATAATTTCGGAGCAATAACATGTCCTCATTGTAATGTGCTTCATACTAGAGCAGCAGAGAGTGTTTATCCTTTCGCAATATCCTATCTAATTGCAAACGACAAAAAATACTTAAATGCTTCCCTTATTTTAGCTGATTGGCTTTTTGCTCAACAAGAAAAGAATGGAAGTTGGAAAGAAACCCCCGAAGAATGGACAGGCACAACAACTGATCAAGTATTAATGCTCGCTCTTACATATCCTCTAATTGAAAAGTATATTAGTCCCACTAAAAAAGATATCTGGAAAAATTCAATCAAGAAAGGTGCTGATTATCTTTTACGAATAATGACTCCCGAATTTGCGAGCATTAATTATTGTGCTACAACTACTGCTTCTCTCGCATCAGTTTATAAAATTATTCCTGATTCAAATTATTTATTAAAAGCGAAATCATTAGCGCATAGAATTATTTCTAAAATGGATTCCGATTTCTTCATTCAAGGAGAAGGAGGAAGAGAGAATAAAAATAAATATGGAGTAGATCTCGGCTACAATTTGGAAATGTCTCTTTGGGGGTTGGGGTTATATGCGGAATTGACGAATGATGATTTTGTAAAGGAAATGGTTATTGAGAGTATAAATAATCACCTTTATTTTATTTATCCTGATGGAATGTTGGATAATTCATGGGGGATAAGGAGTAATAAATGGACTATTTATGGCGGGGCTACTTCCGATGGTGTAATCTTATCTTTTATGCTTTATGCTGATAAATTTCCTGTTTTTGCTTCAGCTGCTTATAGAAATCTTCTTTCAATAAGAAATAACATTCAAAATGGTTATTTAACTTATGGTTATCATCATTCACTTATTTTTAATGACCCACCTTGCATCTATCCAACTTTTACTAAAGCAAAAAGTATTGCAATGGGTTATCAACGAGCGACAGATTCTTCAATAAATTTAGAGAAAATCCCTAGTAATAATAAAAATTGGTCGAAGCATTTTGAGACTCTCAATTTAGATTTAGTAAGAACGAAAAATTATATGACAACAATCTCTTCTTATGGATATAAAGATTATGAAAAAAGAGAAAATAGTAAATATATGTTTCGTCCCTCCGGTGGCTCTATCTGTAATCTTTGGATTGATGGATATGGACTTCTTCAAGCTGCAAGCAGTACTGAATATCATAGGTGGGAACCAATGAGCTTTCCTGAAATCGGGAAAAATCTTCCACTAACTCCTCGCATAGAATATTCCGATTCAATCGGATACTTCACAAATCTTTTTGAATTTGATGCTCATCAAAAATTATTACAAGATGATTCCACAATTACAGTAACAGCTCAAGGAGAACTTAGAGATAGACGATGGCTCGCTGGTGGTGTCAGTTATTCTTTAATTCATCGATTCACTGATAATATAATTGAAAAGGAAATTATACTTACTTATCACGACTCCTGTCCCGATGTAAAAATTATAGAACCAATAATTTTTAAGGATGGTATGACGCTTGAAAAGATTGATTCAAAAAATGTTTTAATAAAAACACCAGAAAATAAATTTTTATTTAAAATTACTCAAGGAAATGGTGAAATAATATTGAATAGAAATAACGATCTTTTCTTCTCTCCTTATCCCGCATTAAAGGCTTTACCGATATATATAGATATTTCTAAACCGATTGATAATTATAAAACGGATATAAAGTATCAGATTTCAATAATAGATTAATTACATCGGGGATTTTAGATATGAAAAACATACTGATTGCTGTGCTCTCTTTACTTTTTTTAGCTCTAAGTTCAATTATTTATTGTCAGCCGAAAAGGTCTCCACATCCTGAATTAGAAAACCCTGCAATCCAAAATATTAATAAAGAAGCACCTCACTCCACATTTTTTACTTATTCCAATCGCAATGAAGCAATTGCCGACATAAAAGAAAACTCTCAAAATTTTCTTTCCCTTAATGGTATTTGGGGTTTTAATTTCGCTCTGGGATTTCAAAACAGAATTATCAATTACTTTGAGAATAAACTCGATATATCAAAGTGGAATAAAATAGAAGTACCATCTAATATGGAAATAAAAGGGTATGGAATTCCTCATTATCTTAATCATCCTTATGAATGGGCAGCCGATCGTTCTCAAAAACCACCCTACGTGGATATGGATAATAATTCATTTGGATATTACAGAAAGGAATTTGAACTCCCTACAAATTGGAAAGGTAAAGAAATTTTTATTCATTTCGGTGCAATTAAATCAGCCGGATATATTTATGTAAACGGGAAATATGTTGGACTTACTAAAGATAGTAAAACACCTGCCGAATTTAATATTACTAAATATTTAGTAAATGGGAAAAACCTTATTGCTTTAGAAGTAATTAGATGGAGTGATGGCAGCTACCTTGAATGTCAGGACTATTGGCGCATCAGCGGAATCCCACGCGAAGTTTATCTCTATTCACAACCTCAAACAAGAATCAAAGATTTCTTTGTAAAAGCGATTCTCGATGATGAATATACAGCAGGAATTTTTAATCTCGATATAGAACTAAAAAATCACATAGAAAAAATTGTAGAGGCTAATATTACCATCGAACTAATTGATTCTGATAGTTCAATAATCTTCACTGAAACAAAATCCACCGATAAATTTAATAACGAAAAAAATGCAATCATTTCTTTTGACCACAAAATCAGTAATGTAAAACAGTGGTCCGCAGAATCGCCTAATCTATACACGCTACTTATTTATACGAAAGATGAAAATAATAGCATACTCGAATTAACTTCCACTCAAATCGGTTTTAGAAAAGTAGAAATTAGAGATGGTACACTTTTAGTTAATGGAAAAAGAATTTTGATCAAAGGTGTAAATCTTCATGAGTTTAATCCACTGACGGGACAGGTAGTTGATAGAGCATTGATGCTTAAAGATATTGAGCAGATGAAAAAGCTAAATATCAATGCCGTTCGTACTTCTCACTATCCTCAACCGGAGGAATGGTACAAACTATGCGATAAATATGGAATTTATCTTGTTGCCGAAGCCAATATAGAATCTCACGGAATGGGATATAACCTAAAAGTTGGCGGCACGCTCGGTAATAATCCGGCATGGCTAAATGCTCATTTAACAAGGACAAAAAATTCTGTTGAACGCGATAAGAATCATCCAAGTGTGATAATTTGGTCGCTCGGGAACGAAGCGGGTAATGGTTATAATTTTTATAATACTTATAATTGGATAAAACAAAGAGATAATACTCGCCCTGTACAGTACGAGCGCGCTTTGTTCGAATGGAATACTGATATTTACTGTCCCATGTATGATCAAATATGGGATATGGAAAAATACGCTATTAATAATCACGACCGACCTTTAATCCTCTGCGAATACGCTCATGCAATGGGTAATAGTATTGGTAACCTCAAAGATTACTGGGAGACAATTGAAAAATATCCTAATCTGCAAGGAGGATTTATTTGGGACTGGGCGGATCAAGGATTATTGAAAAAAGATTCATCGGGTGAGTATTGGGCTTATGGCGGTGATTATGGACCTAATGGGACTCCTTCCGATGGTAATTTCCTTATAAATGGAGTTGTATTTCCTGATCGTTCTTTCAAGCCACATAGTATGGAAGTAAAAAAAGTTTATCAGAATATTGCTTTTACTCCGGTGGACTTGAATGAAGGACTAATTGAGATATCAAATAAATTTCGATTCACGAATTTGGAAAAATATCAATTCGATTGGTCTATTCTGGAAAATGGAAAAATTATAAAAGTCGGTTCAATCGATACAATGAATATTGAACCCGAAGAAAAAGGAAAAATCAAAATTGATTTCGGGAAATTATCATTCACCTCCGGAAAGGAGTATTTTCTTAATCTTTCAGCAAAATTAAAATCCGAAGAACCCCCTCTTCCCAAAGGATGGGAAATCGCTTATGAGCAGATCCAATTTCCTTGTATAGAAAGGAAGCACGATATAATACTTCCCACAAAAAATATGATCACAATTACAGATAAAGATAATATAGAGTTCAGAGGAGAAAATTTTAGTATAGAATTTAATAAACTCTCTGGTATAATGACCTCTTATAATTATAATGGAAATGAACTGATAAAAGATCATAAAGGATTGCGTCCCACATTCTGGCGTGCGCCCACCGATAACGATTATGGCTGGAATATGCCTAGAAAATGTGCCGAATATAAAAACGCATCCGAAAATGATTTGTTCGCAGACAAGATTACATATAACAAAAATCAAGACGGAACGATAATATTAATTGTTGATTATAATTTCCAAATAATAAAGACTATTTGGAAAGCTAATTACACTATTTATGAAAACGGTGTTATTTATCTAGAGAATGAGATTGAAATAGATGATCCGTCTAATGTAATAGTCCCAAGGATTGGTATGAAAATGCTTCTTCCGGCGGAATACGATAATCTTGAATTTTTCGGGAGAGGTCCCTGGGAAAATTATTGGGATAGAAAAACGGCTTCGACCCTCGGTATTTATTCCTCATCGGTTGGCGAACAATATACACCATATATTCGTCCACAGGAAAATGGACACAAATCGGATGTGCGCTGGCTCTCGCTTTTAAATAAAGATGACCATGGTTTGATGATAGTAGCAGATTCTTTAATCGAATTTAATGCTCTTAATAATTTGGTGGAAGATTTTGATGCCGGTCCGGATAAAGATTTGAATCTCAAGCATACTACGGATATAAAAAAAAGAGACTTAATCGAGCTTCATGTTGATCATAAAATGACAGGCGTTGGAGGCGATGATAGCTGGGGAGCCACTCCACATAAAGAATATTCTCTGTTTTCTGAGAAGAGTGAATATAAAATAAATTTTTATATATTAGTTAAGTGAGTTTAAAGAAAATTAAACATATAAAATATTTCTACGATAATATCGTTGGGAGAATATTATCTTTTTTGCATAACATTGTATAAATAGTGACACTTATTGATAAAATATCAATCTTCATCCAAAAACATTTTGGATATAGTGTATTGCTATGCATTTTTGTAATTCCTAATTTCACCTTATATGCTCAAGGTGATTATGGAGGACTTGCCAATTTTACCACTTTTACCACTGAACAAGGACTTCCTTTAAGCAGTATTGCCAGCAGTTATAGAGACCGATTCGGAAATTTATGGTTCGGTACTTATGGCGGCGGTGTAAGTAGGTATGACGGCAAATCATTCACTACATTTGGAATAATTAATGGTATGCCTAGTAATGTAATCCTTTCAATTTTTGAAGATTCTAAAGGTAATATGTGGTTTGGTACTAATCGGAAAGGTATCTGTAAATATGATGGGAGAACTTTCACAACATATTTCGAAGTCAAAGGGTTGCTTGATAATTCAATACTAAGTATTGCTGAAGATAAAGATGGTCTTATGTGGTTTGGTACTTATGGAGGTGGTGTTTCGAGTTTTGATGGAAAGAAATTCACCGCTTATACTGAAAAGGATGGTCTCTCCGATAATAATGTTCGCGCCATTCTCCAAGATAAAGAAGGGATAATGTGGTTCGGTACTATTAAAAATGGTGTTAGTAGATTCGATGGAAAAACATTTAAGAATTTTAATAAAACAAATGGTCTATCGGGTGATACAGTATTTTCGATTTTGCAGGATAATTCAGGTAAATTATGGTTTAGTACTCTTGGAGGAGGCATTACAGTTTATGACGGAAAAGAATTTAAATATTTCAGTAAAATAGATGGACTTGCAAATAATCGGATTTGGTGTTCATATAAAGACCAATCAGGTGAACTATGGTTCGGTACTCAGGGGGGAGGCTTTTCTCGTTTCGATGGAAAATCATTCACCACATTCAACTCTCTTCAAGGTCTTCCAAATGATTACATCTATACAATTACTTCTGATAAAGGGGGTAATATATGGATGGGTACTTATGGAGCAGGAGTTACTCGATATGATGGTAGAGCTTTTACATCATACTCATCTCAACAGGGTCTAAGAGCTGATATTATCTATAGTATTCTCGAAGATTCTAAAGGTAATATTTGGCTTGGTACTTATAATAATGGTATCTCTATGTTTCAAAGCAAGAATTTATTGAGTGGCTCACCTCTCTTTTCTAAATATTTCTCTATGGAAAATGGATTAAAAGATAATAGTATTAAAAGCATTTATGAGGATTCCAAAGGTAATATTTGGTTTGGAACTATCGGCGGAGGCGTAAGTAAATATAATCCGTTAACTAATAGCGGTAAATTTACTACATATACTACTAATGAAGGACTTACTGATAATAGAGTTAATTCTATCCTAGAAGATAAAAAAGGTAATTACTGGTTTAGTACAGCAGGGGGTGGTGTAAGCAGATTCGATGGTAAAAATTTTAAAAATTTTACTAGGAATGAAGGCTTAGCACATAATATTGTACTATGTTCGATTTTAGATAAGAAGGGCAATATCTGGTTCGGCACTTCAGGTGGTATAAGTAAATTTGATGGTGAAAAATTTACAAATTTTACTATATCCAATGGGTTATCGCAAAATATTATTTATTCCGTTTTTGAAGATAATCTTGGAAATATTTGGCTAGGTACTGATGGAAATGGAATTATGAAATATGATGGTAAAACCTTTACCAATTATACTACCGAAGATGGTTTGAGCGATAATACTGTTGGACAAATATTACAAGATAAAACTGGAAGAATCTTTATCGGTACTAATTGGGGAATCTCTGTTCTTACCGGATGGAAAGAGAATAAACCAATTTTTGAAATTTATAGCAAAAGAACAGGATATCCAATTAAAGATGTCAATGCCGGTCAGAGAGGGATGTATCTCGATAGCAAGGGCATTATCTGGATTGCCACAGGTGCTGATAATACCGCACTAATTCGTTTCGACTACAATAAAATAAAAAGAGATAATACTCAACCTATTCTGGCAATTCAAAAAATCAAACTAAAAGACGAGGTAATTAATTGGTATAATCTTAATGGTAATACCACTTATGATTCGACTACCATTAAACAGCAAGAAACGACTGTATTCGGGAAAAAACTCGATCGAATTGAAATTGAAAAAATCCGCGAACATTATGCAAATATTCAGTTTAGCCGCATTGCTCCTATTTATCAAATCCCAATCGATTTGAAAATCCCTTATGACCATAATCAAATTACAATAGAATTTGCTGCTATCGAAGTAACAAGACCTCATCTCGTGAAATATCAATATTTTCTGGATGGATATGATAAACAGTGGAGTCCACTAACATTAAATACAAGTGCAGTATTCGGTAATATGAGTGAAGGGAATTATACATTTTATTTAAAAGCACAAAGCCCGGAAGGGGTGTGGAGTAAAACAATTAGTTATTCTTTTACAGTTCTACCACCTTGGTATAGAACTTTCTGGGCTTATTTTAGTTATTTTTTCTTTTTTATTTTTATGCTATATGCTTTAATTTATTTTAACTCCTATCGCCTAAAAAAGAAGAACATTGAACTGGGTAGATTGGTAGATGAAAGAACTAGAGATATTCAAGCACAAGCAGCTGAATTAAAAGATGTAAATGCTTCCAAAGATAAATTTTTTAGAATTATAGCCCATGATCTTAGAAGTCCCCTTAGTGGATTCCTTAAACTTACAGAGCTAATGGCTAATCAAAGTAATAATATTTCCGTTTCAGAATATGCTGAAATTAGTAGCTCATTAAATAAATCTGCCGATAATCTCTATAAATTAATGAACAACCTATTGGAATGGGCAACTATTCAACAAAGTGGAATTAAACTAAGTCGAGAAGTATTAAATCTTAATTCCTTAGTTAACCAAAATATTTCTACAATCTCCGATCAATTAGTTCAAAAGAAAGCTTCTTTATTAAATAAGGTTGATCCTTCATTAGAAGTTTTTGCAGATGAAAAAATGATTAATACCGTTTTCAGAAATTTATTATCTAACGCTATTAAGTTTTCAAAACAAGATGATGAAATTAAGATTGAAGCTTTCGATAAAGGAAATGAAATTCAGATTACGGTTTCTGATACAGGTATCGGAATTTCTGAAACTGAACTAATTAAACTTTTTAAAATTGATGAAAAGGTAAGTCGTAAAGGTACTGATAATGAGCCAAGTACGGGGCTTGGTTTGGTTTTATGTAGAGAGTTTGTTGAAGTTCATGGTGGAAAAATTTGGGCTGAAAGTGAAGAATTTAAATGGAGCAAATTCCATTTCACATTACCAAAATTCTGATCTATCTTT
Source organism: Melioribacteraceae bacterium (assembly GCA_023230485.1). Classification (GTDB taxonomy): domain Bacteria; phylum Bacteroidota; class Ignavibacteria; order Ignavibacteriales; family Melioribacteraceae; genus BRH-c32. The sequence continues at coordinate 20,907 of JALNXG010000003.1, read as the reverse complement.
TACCTCTTGTCCTATTTTATGCAAAATAAATAAAAAAATAATTTCATTTAAATCGAATAGAGATTAACTTATATGCCAAAATAAATGGATATAGGGAATTAATGTCCGGTTCATCTAAATCTTCAAACTATTCACCTGTTTTGATTGCGTTTATATCTTTAAGCGTTTTTATTTTTATTATTCTTCAATACACCGAGTTTAGTAATGATAAAAAAGAAAAAGATATCCGTGCTGAATTAGATGAAGTATTGATATCAAAAAAATCCCAATTAGAGAAAGCTCTATATTCCCGGATTTATTACACAAAAGGTGTTGCTGCCTATATAACAATCAATCCCCAAATTGATGCTGCCATTTTTGATAATCTTGCAAACGAATTAATAAAGGATGATACAGTAATATCAACAATGTCCATCTCTCCAAGTTGCATTATAAGTGCTATCTATCCGATGAAAGGGCATGAATCCGCAATTGGTCTTAATCTTCTCGAACATCCCGAGCGAAAAAAAATAGTAGAAAAAACAATTCAAACAAAGAATACATTCATTGCCGGTCCCGTTGAATTAATCGAGGGGGGTGTTGCTTTCATTAGTTATACACCTGTATTTCTAAAGCATGGATCTGATTCTACAAGCTTCTGGGGAATGACCGATATAGTAATTATGAAAGACAAGCTTTTCAATGAAATTAAGTTAACGAATAAAGATGATAAGTATGTATATGCTTTAAAAGGAATTGATGGTACCGGTGTGAGTGGCAAAGCATTTTGGGGGGATGAAAATATTTTTTCTAATAATCCGGTTAAGGTGGAAGTATTACTCCCTACGGGAACTTGGGTTTTCGCTGCAATGCCTATCGAAGGATGGGGGGATTATATAGATAATACTGAAGCTATGATTATCTTCCTATATATCAGCGCATTTATTATAAGCATGCTTATCTTCCTACTCTCAAGAGCAATGATAAAACTTAGAATTAATGAAAGAGAATTAACTGCACTTTTTGGCTCAATGCAGGATATTGTTATTCAGATAAATTCAAAAGGGGAGTATATTAAAATTGCCTCCGCTAATCAAAAATTGCTTTTCAAACCTAAGGATGAGTTATTAAATAAATCTTTATATGAAATTTTTGATAAAGAAAAAGCTGATTTCTTTATGGATGCTGTTACTAGATGTTTATCAACAAAAAAACTTGTAGAAATAGAATATCCATTAATAATTGATAGCAAGGAGTTTTGGTTTAATGCACGCCTCTCTTATCTTTCCGAAGATGCTGTTGTATATGTTGCTTATGATAATACATATAAGAAGCGCGCTGAAGATAAATTGATCGAATCAGAGAAGAAGATGCAGGAACTAAATAGAACGAAAGATAAATTTTTCTCTATCATAGCGCATGATCTTAAAAATCCATTTATAACTATTATCGGTTTTTCTGATCTTTTAATTACAGAATATTACGATTTCACAGATGAAGAAAAAATTCATTACCTTCAAGAGATGAAAAAATCTGCTCATCTTTCTCATAATTTACTTCAGAACTTATTGCAGTGGTCCCGCTCCCAAACTGGTCATTTAGAATTTATTCCATGTCCAATTTCATTATATGCATTGGTCAGCGAGAACATTCAATTACTTGGGAAATCTGCGGATAAAAAAGGAGTTAAATTATCTACTGATATATCTAATGAATTAATTGTGTTTGCTGACGAAGATATGCTTAATACTATATTGCGTAATTTAATTTCTAATGCTATTAAGTTCAGCAGTAAAGAAGATACTATTACTATTAGTGCTTTTGAAACTAATGATTCTGTTGGAATCGATATAGCTGATACAGGCACAGGAATGGAGCAGAGCCGTGTTGAAAGTCTTTTTAAATTAGAGGAAACAAAATCAACAGCTGGTACAGATAGTGAATCAGGAACCGGATTAGGCTTGCTAATCTGTAAAGAATTTGTAGAAAAACATAACGGCAAAATTAGTGTTACAAGTCAATTGGGAAAGGGCACAACTTTTAGAATCACACTCCCTAAAAAATCGTAAAACTACTCTCTAAAATTATTATTCAATAGTGTTTGGAAATTTTGGATTTCCTCTTAGTGATTTTATTTTGCTGCGCTTTGCTTTTGAATCTAAACGATTCTGCTTGGAGCCGGCAGTCGGCTTTGTCGGTTTTCTTTTCTTACGGACTGTAATCCCTTTTTTAATTAATTCGATGAATCTATTAATTGCATCTTCGCGGTTCTTCTCTTGAGTTCGGAATCGTTGCGCTTTAAAAACTATTACGCCATCCTTAGTCAATCTCTTATCATTTATTTGAAGCAGTTTTTCTTTTACTTCTTCCGAGAGCGATGAATCGGGAATGCTAAAACGTAAATGAATTGCAGTAGCAACCTTATTTACATTCTGTCCCCCCTTTCCTTGAGATCGGATAGCTGTCATCACGATTTCAGATTCGGGTATTGCGATATTTCTATTAATTTTTATCATATAATTAATTATTCATCATCGTCTGATAAATTTCCGTTTAATGCTTCGGGCATTATTTCTTTTGTATCTGATTCGCTCAATGCTTCCACACCAGTTAATTTTCTCTGGATTGCTCTTGTACGCTTACCGATTACATCATCTAATTGATTCAGTCCCGTCTGTATGTTATTTTGAGCTTTCTGCATCAGACCACCGAAGTTTTCAAATTCTTTCTTCACAGCACCAAGTACTTTCCAGACTTCACTGCTCCGTTTCTGAATAGCCAAAGTTCTGAATCCCATCTGTAAACTATTTAATAAAGCGGCTAAGGTAGAAGGACCTGTAATTATTACTTTACAATCTTTTTGTATTTCCTCTAATAAACTTGCTTTACGGACTACCTCCGCATAAATACCTTCAAAAGGTAAAAACATTATAGCGAAATCTGTTGTATTTGGCGGATCGATATATTTATCACTGATATCTTTTGCCATTTTTTTTATCGCCGTTTGAAGCGTCTTTTGCATAATTTCCACTTGCTCGATATCACCTTGGTCATAAGCAGTTTGCAAATGTTCATAAAGATCTTTAGGAAACTTAGCATCTATCGGTAACCAGACATTTGAATTGGCTTCGTCTCTTCCAGGCAATTTTATTGCAAATTCTACAACGTCATTACTTCCTTCTTTTGTTTTTACGTTTGCCTGATATTGATCGGGAGCGAGTATCTGTTCTAAAAGCATATCTAATTGCACTTCGCCAATTCCACCGCGCATCTTTACGTTACTTAATACTTTCTTTAGTCCGCCGACATCCTGCGCTAAGGTTTGCATTTCACCAAGTCCTTTTTGCACTTCAATCAATTGCTTACCCACAGTATCAAAACTTTGTCCCAATCTATCGCTTAATGTTTTCTCAAGTTTTTCTTCTACCGTTATTCTTATAGATTCTAATTTCGATTCAGTATTTTTTACTAAATCATTTTGACGAACTTCCAATTGTGCAAATTTTTCTTTTTGTAAATCATTAAAAGAATTTACACTTTTTTCAAACGACTCTTGGAATCCTCTGAATGCTGATACTAATGCCTCCCTGATTTGTATATTATCATTTTTAGATTGCTGTAATAATTTCTCTAATTGATCCGAATTTTTTATTGAGAAATCTTTTAGTGTATTGCTTAATTCCGAACGATTTTCTTTAGCAAGCGTAGCATTTTCCTGTCTATTAATTCGGAAATCCTCTTTTAGATTCCCTTCGATTTTCGTGAGTATATTATTCAGCTCATTAATTCTATTTAGCAAATTCTGCGAATCCGCATTCTCCTTCGGACGAAAAATAAAAATCATTATTATAGCAACTATTAATAAGATTGTGATAAGAAGAATTAAAATCATTTCCATTTGATAAAACTCAATTTTGTTTGTATTCTAATATTAACTAAAAATATGAACTCATAAAAATCGAATTACCGCAATAATTAAATTTGCTGTATATTATAGTTATAAATAATTATTATTTCACTAGATTGAACGAAAATTGATAAAAAAATTAGTATCGAAGATAAAAGACATATTTAGCAGTAAAAAAGAGAAAGTAAAACCTGAAGAAAAAACTGCAAAATCGACAGAGACAAAACGAACTTACAAACCTCGTAAAAAAGAAACCCCTGAAGAATATAGATTAAGAAGGAGCAAAAGAGCCGCTGGGAATAAGAGCGGCAATATCGAAGATAAAAAAAATGATCCATCAGAAAGAAGATCAAGATCAACAGGAACGAAAGATACCACAAAAGAGAAAAAAATTCAGGTTGAGAAAAGCACTCCGGTTGAAAAAAGCCAACGCTCAGGGAAAAGTACTCGCACCGAAAAAAGTTCAAGCAGTGAAAGTGATACCTCTACTGAAAAATCAGCACCTAGTGAAAGAAAACCATCCTCACGTAGAAGACCATCATCAGAAAACAGAAAGTCTTCATCTTCAAGTAGCTCTGCTTCTGATATAAATACTAATAATGAGGGTGATGCTTCTCCTGATTCAAATGAAAAACAGAACCGACCACAACGCAGACCTCAGACTAATTCAAGAAGAAAATCATCTCCAAAGAATAGCGAAGGTGAAAACGAAACAGAAATTCTTGAAAGTGAAGTTGCACCTATTATTCCGGTTGAACCGTGGGATGAATCAGTATTCAAAGCACCAGTAGTAGTGGGCAAATCCCGCTTCCAAGATTTTAAATTGGCAAATGAAATTTTACATGGAGTATATGATCTAGGATTCCAGCATTGCACAGAAGTGCAAGCAGAAACGCTTCCAAAATCTTTAACCGGAAGTGATATCATTGCTCAAGCACAAACTGGCACGGGTAAAACGGCGGCTTTTCTTATTACATTTTTTAATATTATTCTCCAGAAGCCGATTACCGGTAAAAGAAAACATGGAGCACCTCGTGCACTGATACTCGCTCCTACGCGTGAGCTTGTTTTACAAATTGAAAAAGATGCCCGCTCAATAGGGAAATATGTCCCTTGTACAATTCTTTCCCTCTTTGGCGGAATCGATTATATGAAACAGCAGAAGGCACTCCGCAGTTCACCGATTGATCTTCTTATTTGTACACCGGGCAGACTTATCGATTTCATTGATAAGCGTCTAGTCGATTTAGGTAAAGTGGAAATTTTAGTAATTGATGAAGCGGATAGAATGCTCAATATGGGATTTATTCCTTCGGTAAAGAAAATTGTTTTTAAGACACCTCCTAAGACTAATCGACAGACTATGTTTTTTAGTGCCACTATGTCCACTGACGTAAGAAGATTATCAGAATCATGGACTAATGAAGCATTTGAAGTCTCGATGAAATCTGATAATGTTGCTGTGGAAAGCATAGAGCAGATAACTTATATTACAACAGTTTCCGAGAAGCCAACTCTTCTTTATAATATTATTATGCAGAAGAATCTTGAGCGTGTATTAGTATTCGTCAATCGCCGTCACGAAGCAAAAAAATTAAAAGAAACTTTTGAGATGTACGGTATTGGCACTACACTTCTTTCGGGGGATGTGGAGCAGGGTCAGCGAATTAAGAGATTAGAAAAATTCCGCGATGGGACTGTCCGTGTTCTCGTAGCTACTGATGTGGCATCTCGTGGAATCCACGTTGAAGCAATTTCGCATGTTATTAATTATAATCTTCCGCAGGATACAGAAGAATATGTACATCGCATTGGAAGAACAGGTAGAGCAGGTGCTTCCGGTATTTCAATTAATTTTGCTGATGAAAATGATTCACATGAAATTCCGAAGATAGAAGAATTCCTTGGGAACTCGATTGAATGTATCTTCCCTGAAGAAGAATTACTAGTTCCTATTCCGGAGAAACATCGTAAGAAAGTAATTCATTGGGATGATCACGATAACGTAAAACAGCAGGATAAAAAGCCGTTTAAGAAAAGACCATATAAAAAAAATTACCAAAAAAGAACCAATCCAAATAAGGGGAGTGATACACCACCAACCGAATAGGTGATGATTTTATTGTCTCTCTCAAACTGATATTCTATTTTATCCTTTTATCTGTAATTTTGAAGAGAGACAAGATAATTTTCGTTAATCTAAAAAACTATTTCCCTAAATTATTTTATAGAAGCAAAAATTTATAGCATCATGTAGCAAGCAGCTCATCTTTTAAATTCTCTTTAATTTTTTATATTGAATTACCATCATTCTATTTCAAAAGAATCATTTTTCTTACTTGAGTAAAACCATTTATTATAAGTCGATAGAAATAAATTCCGGAAGATAGGGAGTTTCCATTTGAATCTTTTCCGGTCCAAGTAATTGTATAGTTTCCAGCATCTTCATAACTATCTTTTAGAATATTTACTACCTCTCCGAGTGAATTGTAAATCTCCAATCGAACATTACCACCCTTTGGAATGGTATAATTTATTGAAGTTGTTGGATTAAATGGATTTGGATAATTCTGCTCTAATGAATATGATGTAATAAGCGCTTTGTCGTCAATAATATCAGAGCTAAAATCACCCGAAATTTTATAAAACCTTTGATTATCTTTTTTTAATATTCTTATCCAACCATTATCTAATGAGGTGTAGTTGTATTGAACATTATTCGTTAATCCCTCTAACTTAACATTTTTCATCTTCCATGGGATTTCATTAATATTAATATCTACAAAATTCTGATCGCCTATAAAAGATACGACTAAATAATTATCATATTTTTTAATTAGTGTAGAACCATATGAACGTATACCGCTAAAAGTAATATCTTTTCCCATAGGATTAATAAATATCCGCTCCTTTAATAGAGCAACAGCAATGGTATTTCCCTCATACTTTTTCCTAAAAACAAATTCTTCGCCATTAGTTGCATAAAATCCTTCTGAAGGAATTACTTCCCCTACGTAAGTAAAATCGGAATTTCTAAAATTAGCACAGACACTCCAGCCATTATCATAATCCGTCTTCTGCACTTTTCTATCGGATGAAAGAAACTGATGATCAGTCATTTTCGCGAAACCGCAATTTCTGAAAACCGCTGATACGAGATTAGCACTTGATATAAACCGTTCTCTATTTACATTCCAATAGTTTTGGTCAGGGGGGAGGATTAAGGGCATTGAAGCATATAAAATATTAAATAGATCTTTTTCGTCCCAATATTCGGGCACTTTAGAAAGACCATCACCTGTGTACCAAGTGGGCACATGAACATTGTGATAAATAAGTCCATGTAATGGGATTCTTCTCTCGGCACTCATATTATATTTTATATAATTTTCTTCTATATCATATACCGGTGCAGACCAATCATAACCTGAACGTGAATCAGGTGAAATCGTCATAGTACCTTCACCATAATCTACAACAGGGAAAGCAAAATCACGTGCCTCCTCACTGCCCGCTACTAAATTAAATACATTTTTAACTGTATTTAACAAGTCAATTCTCCCCATAGCATCCTGATATCGAGTAGCTGGATGGACTACGGAATAACATTCAGTAAGTTTAGAAGCAAGTTCTACATCTATAAATCGTCCGGTATAATTAACTCTTGCCAGGTCGGTACTTAATCGATTATTTGCATGTCTTGAATGTGTAAGTGAACAAAGATAATAACCTTGAAACATCTCTCCGTTTTGCATTAAAGCATTCCAACCTTCTAAAAATGATCCGTTCTGTTCTATAATTATGTCTTCGGGGTAACCCTCACGATGTAAATATTTTTCTTCAGGATGAACTCCCGGCTCCCATACATCTGTAAAAGCATCATATCGGCTCGATATTAATCCGAGCGAATTTGCTTTGTTTGCTAATTGCGGTATTAAGCTTTGATTAGACCATTCACCTCCATAATTAATTATTGCTCTATCAATTCCATAATTATAAAGCGAATCGATAAAATTTGTATTCTGGAAACTCCAATTGATTGCGTAAAAATTGACTGCACCTAATAGTTTTTCCATATTAGGATTCTCTGTTATCTTTTCTTCAAAGGTTTTTATATATCCTTTGTGTTTGGCATAATTTCTATATAGGTTAGTCATTTCTTTATACCCTCCGGTATCAAAAAAATGAAATTGAAAATTACGATTATAGCCTAATTTGCTTTTACTCGGATAATGAGTAAGGCGGGGAGCAGTTAGAATATTCAATTGCGTTTTTACAAACTCTACTCCTGTATCCCACGGATTATCAGAAATCAAAACATAACCTGAGCTAAGGTTAGTTGCTCCAATAAATGACATAGTTGATTTCCATTCAAAGAAATTGAAATTATAGAATGGATAGCTCTCTTCCACCGGTAATAGCATACCTGTGGCTCGTGGTATAACCAAAAACTCACCTGCCTTACTATTGATTGCTCCGGGGAATCCAAACTCATGCTTTATCTCAGCATTTGGATCGCCTAAAATTTCAAAATTAATCGCACGATCTATAAGTGAAATTTTAATATCAAAATCTGCATTTTCTGAAATTAGCTTTGACTTAAATGTAAAAGAGGAAGCAGTAGAATCAACGGAACTAATTGTAAATAAACTTGTTAATTGGCTTGTATAATTTTTCCCATCAGACTTAGTATGAATATCCATCGCAAAACTTGGTGTATTTATAATAACTGACATATACTCATTTTGAAGAGAGTGGTTTTGCGATTTCCCGATATCACCTGTTTTTATCAGTTCGCAGTCATCTATATATATTTCGGTGGAATCATAACCTACAAAACGAGTCCAAATAAATGATACTCCATCCGGGATTATAAAAGTAGTTTTGAATTTCTCGAATTGTCCGTTTGTTTTTTTTAATTGTACAGCTTCATAAATCCAATTTACTGCTTCTTTATTGCTCTTAAAAAGTGCGATTGATAATTCGCCCCGATTTTTCAATTTTACAACATTCACCCAAGCAGAAAAATCATAAATCTCGCCCGCTTTTACCGGACGATAACCGATAGGTTGGAATGAATAATCGTTCACTCCCCAATGCAAAAGTTTTAGGGAATTATTCCCTGTATAACTTTGTGAATAAATAACTTGAGAAGTTCCTTTGTTTGCATCACGAGTCCATATTTCCTGCCAGCCCGTCATTCCATTTTCAAAACCCGGATTGGTTATCAAATTTTGTGAGTAAATCTGGGAGACAAGCAAAGTAAAAGATAATATGTAAGTAAGTATTAAAATTAGTTTTGGATTTATCATATCAGCGACTTAATATTTTTACAAATCTAAGAAAAGTTGAGATAATTATTGATGTGTGATTCTTTTTATTTAAATCAGTATCTTTGTCTTAATTAATCATAAGGAAAAATGTACCGTACAGAAAAATATTATATAAAAGCGGAAATGAAAATCTCGGATTTGATTTTTGATAATCCATCACTACTACTTCTCTTAGAAAATCTAGAATTGGATTTAATATCAGGGGAAAGAACAATTGAGCAAGTCTGCCTTGAAAAAAATATCTCCACCTCAGTCTTTATATCCATTGCAAATTTATTCAATGGATTTTATCCGACCGGAGAGGAAGAATTTAGTTCGGCTGATATCCCTACTATAATAAAATATCTAAAGAATGCACATAATTATTACGAAAATGAAAAATACCCCGAAATCAGAAATTGCATAGAAGAGCTTTATAAAAGAAATAGCTCTCCCGAAATTCAATTAGTAGGGAAATTTTTTGATGAATATTTTAATGAAGTAAAAGAGCATCTCGCTTATGAGGATAAAGTGGCATTTCCATATTTTTATAAATTATATGATCCATCCGCCTCGCAAGGACAAGAAAAAGAAAATGAAAAATATTCTTCCAATGAATATCATGATCATCATTCAGATATTGAATCGAAATTGACAGATCTAAAGGAATTACTATTAAAACATATCCCGGTAAAGAATGATAGAATAATAAGAAGAAAAATATTTATTAATCTAAGCGATCTCGAGCACGACCTTAATATTCATTCTACAATTGAAGAGACAATTTTAATCCCGATAGTAAGTCAATTGGAAAAGAAGATTGACTAAGAGTCTTATTAATATCGCTATTCTAGAACCGTCCCAAATTATTACTGAAGGTCTTTCCAATATCTTATTGAAAACAGGGACTTATTCCAAAATCTTTAAGATAGATTCGCTTAATGAATTCAATACGAAGCTATTCGGAAGCCAAATCGATATAGCTATAATTAATCCGAATCAAATTCAGAATAAACTAAAGGAATTTTCACTTCTAAAAAAAAGTCTTTCCGATACTCTTTGGGCTGGATTAGTATATACCTTTTTTGATCAGCATCTTCTTTCTCAATTTGATAGAATTATTAACATAACCGATTCACCTGAAAGTATAGGCGAGTTAATTCATAAAATTAAAAACTCAGATTATCATTCGAGTAACGGCAGCGAAATAGAACAACTTTCCGAAAGAGAAATTGAAGTTCTAAAACTCCTAATAAAAGGTTTACCGAATAAAGAAATAGGGGATAAACTAAATATTAGTATTCATACGGTTATTAGCCACCGCAAAAACATCTCACAGAAAACAGGTATTAAAAGCCAAGCCGGTCTCACTATCTATGCAATTTCCAACAAAATTGTACAAATAGAGGATTATTTAAATTGAGATGAAGTCAAGAGTTAATCCACTAATTTAATGTTTCTGTTATCTTATCTTGCATTTCAAATTAACTACTAATTAATTACTTATTACTTCTCAATCCTGACACTCAATACTTTAAATGAGTTCCGAAAAATCTTTATAGTCTCTCCTTATCCCTACTAAAGGGGATGACTTTGCCTTATTTTCCCTTAAAACAGCGATTGTAACCCCTCAATAATCTCTATATTTTTTCGATAATAAATATTTAGGATAAATCGGAAAGGTCATGTTTAAGTCAGTTTTAGTGATATTTTTAATACTTGGGGCAATATTCAATATTGCAGGACAGGATAATAATTTGTTATATGATAAATCGGCAAATGAGAAGCCCAATACTGATTATATCCAGCCGGGGATATTACTAAAGGAAGCTACTTATACAGGTGATTTTGCAAGTAATCTAAATGGCGGATATAAAAGAGGTGCTACTTTTCTCGGAATGGCGAATCTAAAAATTGGCTTAGAAACAGAGGATTTTGGTCTCTGGAATGGTGGAGAAGTCTTAATTAATGGTGCTTGCACTCATGGCGGGATGCCTTCTTCTCAATTAATAGGAGATCTCCAAGTAGCTTCCAATATAGAAGCAGGAAATAGAATTTATATTCATGAATTCTGGTTCAAACAATCCTTTGAAAATAATGAATTTGCAATCGGTTTATTAGATTTAAATGCTGATTTTGTTGTTTCTGAATATGCTTCTTCATTTATAAATAGTTCTTTTGGAATACCTTCGATGATTTCGAATAATATACCATTGCCGATATTTCCTATGACTGCTCTTGGAATAACTGCAAAAGTTTCCTTAAGTGAATCATTTCAATTATTAACAGCAATTTATGATGGATTGCCTGATGACACAATGGGCGATAGGTATAATCTTAAGTGGGAACTAAATAAAGAGGGTGGTGTTTTATTAATATCCGAATTACAATATTCGAATAATTTATTTGATATGCCGGCAAAGATTAAATCGGGCGTTTATTTCCATTCAGGATTACATGAATTTGATGCAGAGACAAATGAAAGGAAATGTATATTCAATAAAAACTATGGATTGTATATTATTTACGATCAATTAGTTAAAAATTATAGCGATAATAGAGGAGTTGGCGTTTTTACTCAATTTACTATTAGTCCGAGTAAAATAAATAGCCATAATTATTATATTGGTAGCGGAATTAATTTTTCTGGTGTTTTCGATGATAATGGAAAAGATGCTTTAGGTTTAGCTTTTGCTTATGCAGGTTTTGCCCAATCAGATTGTCCGAACGAAACTACCATTGAACTATTTTATAACAAAGAGATATCAGATAATCTTACTATTCAACCGGATATTCAATACATAATCAATCCGATGGGAATGGGTAAAAAATTAAATAACGCATTAGCGGCATTTTTAAGATTTGGAATTAATTTTTAATGGAAAATGCCCAGAAAGTTACTATGATAAAAACAGAAATTCCGATTCTTAATCTCTCCAACTTAGTTAATGGAGAAAAAGGAGTCATTACAAAAGTATTAGGACATGGAGCTTTCCGAAAAAGAATTTCAGAAATGGGATTCGTTAAAGGGAAAACAGTTACTGTAATTAAAAATGCTCCGCTTCAAGATCCAATTGAATATGAAATCATGGGTTCGCACGTTTCACTTAGAAGAAACGAAGCCAATATGATTGAAGTAATTATTCCTCTCGGGGCAGAGATTAATGAAGAATCTAATTATAACGGAACACTTTTTTCAGATCACGCAGAAGAAATCATTGAAAAAGAGCTTAAGACAATTAATGTAGCTTTAGTAGGAAATCCAAATTCCGGTAAAACCACATTATTTAATTTCGCAACCGGAAAGCATGAAAGAGTTGGTAATTATGGCGGCGTTACTGTCGATACTAAAGAAGCTCATTTTGATCAAAACGGTTATAGACTAAACGTTACAGATTTACCCGGTACTTATTCCATCTCCGAATACTCTCCCGAAGAACTTTATGTAAGAAAACATATTTCTGAAAATAAACCCGATATAGTTGTAAACGTAATTGACTCATCTAATATCGAAAGGAATCTTTTCCTTACTTCTCAATTAATGGATATGAATATTAAATGTGTCATTGCACTTAATATGTATGATGATTTAGAAAAGAAAGGAGATAGTTTTAATCATAAAGAATTAGCAAAAATAATTGGTATCCCAATTGTTGCAACTGTTGCTTCTAAGGGAATTGGAATTAAAGATCTTTTTGATAAAATTATTGATGTTTTTGAAAATCGAGAACCCATTGCTAGACATGCACATATTAATTATGGTACTAATATCGAGGAATCGTTAAGCAGATTAAAAAATGAGATTAAAAAGAATCAGAAACTCTCTGATGCTTTTTATCCACGATACGCTGCAATAAAACTTTTGGAAGCAGATAGTGCATTTATCGATCAAGTGGCTTCATTTCCCGATACCTCTGAAATTTTATCCTTAGCTGAAAATGAGATCAACTCATTGGAGAAAGAATACAAAGAAAAATCGGATACAATAATTGCCGATGCTAAGTATGGTTTTATTCATGGTGTATTAAAAGAGACTTATAAACAAAAAGAATTAAATAAGATTCAGGCAAGTCAAGCAATTGATGTAATAATGACTCATAAATATTTGGGATTTCCGATTTTCATTTTATTCCTCTGGGTCATGTTCCAACTTACTTTCTCTGTCGGTAGTTATCCAATGGATTGGATTGATGCGGGTATTGGGTATTTAAGTGAATTTGTCGGTACAGTTCTTCCAACCGGCTCTCTTCACGATTTAATTGTAGATGGAATTATTGGCGGAGTAGGTGGAGTTATTGTTTTCCTTCCGAATATACTAATTCTTTTCTTCTTTATTTCGTTGATGGAAGATACTGGCTATATGGCTCGTGCGGCTTTTATAATGGATAAATTAATGCATAAAATGGGTCTCCATGGTAAATCATTTATTCCATTGATTATGGGTTTTGGTTGTAACGTTCCGGCAATTATGGCTACAAGGACTTTAGAGATTCGTAAGGATAGAATACTTACTATGCTAATTGTTCCATTGATGTCATGCAGTGCACGATTACCTGTTTATGTGCTTTTGATTTCGGCATTCTTCCCATTTAATCAAGGCTTAGTGCTTTTATCTATATACATGATTGGAATTTTATTAGCTATAATTGTTGCGCTCGTTTTCAAGAAGATCTTTTTCGCAAAAGAAGATGTGCCGTTTGTAATGGAATTACCTCCATATAGAATTCCAACATTAAAGAATACACTAGTTCACATGTGGGATAAAAGTCTTCAGTATTTAACCAAAATGGGAACGGTAATATTAGCCGCTTCGATTATAATATGGGCATTAGGTTATTTTCCAAGAGATATTGAATATTCAAAAGATTATGACAAAGAAGCTTCCTCGATCAGTCTTAATAGTACACTAGCAAATGAAGTGAAAGAAACGCAATTATCGCAATTGGAAATTGATAAAGAAGCAGAACGTTTAGAAAATTCTTATATTGGTCAAATAGGTCATTTCATTGTTCCTGCTATTGCTCCTCTCGGTTTTGATTGGAAAATTGGCGTTAGTATTATTACAGGATTGGCAGCCAAAGAAATTGTAATCAGTTCTATGGGGGTTTTATATCAAGCAGAATTATCATCTGATGAAAATACCGTTAATCTAAAAAATAAATTACAAGAACAGGTATTTACTAGCGGTGCTAGAGTAGGAGAAAAAGTTTTCAATCCATTAGTTGCCTATGGAATGATGTTGTTTATATTAATTTATTTCCCATGTGTTGCAGTAATTGCGGCAATAAAAAAGGAAGCCAATGGCAAATGGGCTATCTTTACAATGTTTTATACTACTGCTTTAGCTTGGTTAATAGCTTTTGCTACTTATCAAATCGGCAGTTTATTTTTATAAAGGAATATTTATGTCTCAAGATATATTAGTTTTTTTAATTGTTTTTGCAACAATCGGATATGTAGCTTATTCACTTGTTATTAGTTTAATAAGGAAAAAATCAGACAATGCCTGCGGGGGTTGTACAGGGTGTTCGCTCTCGGAAAAACGCGCTTCTATACCCATGAATAAAATTAATATTAATTAATTGGTTAACGTTTTTAACTGATTAAAGTCTTCCGTATTTTTAGATATATTAATTTAAATCCATTGAGAAAAAAATGAAATATCGAGCTTATATTGCTGTCCTCATTCTATTTTTAATCCCTTCAATTTTTACCGCACAGAATTCTGATAAACCGAAATTAGTCGTTGGTATTATTATCGATCAGATGCGTTTTGACAATTTATATAAGTATCAAAAACATTATGGCAAAGATGGATTTAATCGCTTAATAAATAATGGCTCGAATTTTACTTACGCACATTTTAATTATGAACCTACATCCACCGCCCCAGGACATGCATCTATTTATACAGGTACAACTCCTTTTTTCCATGGAATAATTGGGAATTATTTTTATAATAGAAAACTAAAAAAATCTGTTAGTAATTTATCCGGTATTGAAGGAATGGAATCTCCTACAAGATTATTATCAACTACTATGACAGACCAATTGAAATTAGCTACAAGTGGGAGAGCAAAAGTAATCTCAATTTCATTTAAAGATAGAGGAGCCGCTCTTCCGGCAGGACATAATCCAAATGGTGCTTATTGGTTTGATGGAAAGTCAGGTGATTTTTTTACATCAAAATATTATATGGAAACAGTGCCTAATTGGGTAAGCGATTTTAATAATAAAAAACTTTCTGATAAATATGCTTCGAAGGAATGGAATTTATCAAAGCCCGTTTCAGAATATATTACTACCGTTCCGGATGAATCCCCCTATGAAACTGATTTCTTTAATGAAGGTAAAAAAACATTCCCTCATAAATTAGATAAAGTTAAAAGTGAAGATAAATATTATTTTTTGGAGAATACACCATTCGCAAATCAATTATTAGTCGATTTTGTTGATGCTGCATTGAAAGGTGAAAAATTAGGAAAAGGGAATGAAACCGATTTCTTAGCTATTAGTTTTTCTACACCTGACCATCTCGGACATGAATTTGGCAATTTCTCTTTTGAAATGGAGGATATGTATATTAAGCTAGATTCACAGATTGCGGAATTATTAAAAAATCTTGATAAGGCAGTTGGTAAAGGAAACTATCTTTTATTTCTAACAGCAGATCATGCAGGAATGGATTCACCCGGATATATGAAAGATAATAGGATGCCTGCCGGAGAACTTGGTTCTAAACTCTTTGTTGATTCTCTCAAAACATTTTCAATACGCAAATACGGTGTTGATTTAATTGAAAATTTCTCTAATAAACAGATATTCTTAAATTGGGAAATTATTGAAAACAATAACCTTGATATAAGAAAGGTCGAAGATGAAATATCATTTTTTATCAGGACTCGATTTACAGCAATTACATCAATTTTTACTAGAGGTTACCTCGAAACACAAGTGCCTACTCGAGAATCTATAAATCCAATATTGAATGGATTTAATCCCACCTATTCGGGTGATATTGCGATAAATTGGCATCCCGGATTTCTTACTAATTTTTGGGGAATCGGAACAACTCACGGTTCTTCGTATAATTATGATCGGCATATTCCTTTAATATTTTATGGATGGAAAATTCCTAAACAGACAGTAAATACACCTGTTTATATAGTTGATATTGCTGCTACAATTTGTAATTTAATAGGTATTCAAGAGCCAAATGCCTGTATTGGTATCCCATTAATTGCCCCTAAAAGCAGATAAAATGCTACATCAGAATAATTTATGCTTTTCTGAATCTTATTCTTAACATTGGTTATAATATTTCGATAATATTATAACAAACAGGGAATAGGTTTGCTCGTAATTGTAAAAAGAAAATTTCTATTAATAGGATTCTGTCTATTAATGTTTTTTGGGGATAGCTATACCCAGCCAAAAATATTATCTAATTTAAGAGCGATAACTTCGTCAGAGACTTATTTACTCTCCTCATGGAACTCAAATCAGGGACTACCCCAAAATACTATAAATGAAATTGCACAAGATAAAAATGGGTTTATCTGGCTGGCTACTTTTGGCGGATTAGTTCGTTTCGATGGAGTTAATTTTAAAGTTTTTTCCTCGAAAGAATATCCTATTCTGTCAAGCGATAGAATTGCGCATATCTTAATTGATAAAGATGATATAATATTCTTAACTAATGAATCTGGACAGCTACTCACTTTCGATGGTAAAAAGTTTACTGATATCTCTTCAAAATTTTCAAAAACTTCTACATATTATGATTTTCTCGGAGAAGATTCTAAAGGGAACAAATATATATTTGCCGATTCACTTCTATACTATTACACAAAAGAGGAAAAGAAACTTATTGATTTTCGTGAAAACGGAAAATCAACTGAAGTAAATCATCAAATTTGCTCTAGCCCGCAATTAATTAATGATACGCTGTTTGTTATTAGGGATAATAAGGCTGTTCTTCTTCATAATGGTAGTATAATGAAGGAGATAAAAATTCAATTGAAGTACGAATTAAATAATTCATGTGTTGTAAATTCACAAGGATATTGGTTTCTACAATCAGGGGAATTAATGTATTCAAAGAGATTTGAGGACATTAAAAGCGCAAAATCAATATTCCCGGGTAGGAAATTTATTTCAATCTATGGAAAAGGAGATAAAATAATTGCGAGTACTTGGGAAAGAGAACTCGTAAACATAAAGAATTTTAAAATTATCACTGTTCAGGGAAGGAATAGAAAGCTGATATCTATTTTTTCTAATCTATTTATTGATAAAAAAAATAATTACTGGATTGGTTCCGAAATAGATGGTCTATTTTATATTAGGAAACGACTTCTTTATACTCTTGATAAATCATATGGAATTAATCGACTAAACACATATCCGATTTTCAAAGCATCAGATCATAGTATCTGGATTGGGCAAAATCGTGGATTACAAAGGATAAAAAATAATAAAGTAGAAAATTTTGAAATAGAAAAATCAATTAACATTGCTCCATGGGGAGTTGCTGAAGATAAGAATAAAAATATTTGGATAGCGTCTAATGGAAATGGAATATTCAGATATGATGGAAAAAAGGTTTTTAATTATCAAGCTGAAATTGAACCTAAAGCCGGTAATCGATTTTTTTCAGCTTTTTGTGATAAAGATAATAATATTTGGTTTGGTGGTATTGGAAAGATTGTACGATATAAAAATGGTAAGTTTGAATTTTTCAAACCACTAAGTAACAAAGGGAATATTTATAGATATTTCATTCAAGATGAAAACGGTGGAATTTGGATAGCCTCTGAAGATGGACTATTAAAATATGATAATAACAAATTTGTTCACGTTAATGATCTCAAAATTAATTCTACTCGTGCATTATATTTCGACAAAAAGAAAAGATTATGGATTGGTACTTATGGCAAGGGAATTGCCGTAAGGATAGGAAATAAATTTCACTATCTAACAGAAAAAGATGGTCTATTTAGCAATATAGTTTCTACAATTGTTGAAGATGGAGTGGGAAATTTTTGGTTCACAAGTAATAATGGTCTTTTTAGAATAAGGGAAGCGGAAATTGAATCTTTTTTAAATGGTAAAAAAGATAAATTTATTTCTATTCATTATGGAATTGATGACGGCTTAAACAATAATGAATTTAATGGTGGCTGTCAGCCAAATTTTATGAGGGATGCTGAAGAAAATCTTTGGTTTCCCTCGTTTGGCGGTCCTGTGATTGTAAATCTCAAATCATTAAGAGATCCAATTTCGGAACCAACAGCATTTATTGAAAGTTTGGTTGTTGACGATCAAATATACAACCTTGATGATAAAATTGAGATTCCTGCTGATTATTCTAACTTCACAATTAATTTTAATTCTCCATCATTTTCTTCTCCAAAAAATGTTAAATATCAGTATCGGCTATTGGGGGGTAATGATAAATGGCATGATAATGGAAATGCAGGGCAAATTACATTTCAGAAACTTCCTTATGGTAATTATGAATTTCAATTATTGGTTATTGATAGTCATGGCAACCGATCTAGAAAACCGGTTAGTATAAGATTTACTATTAAATCTATTTTTTATGAAACCCCTACGTTCTATCTTTTAGTATCTATTTTAATAATAGCTATAATCAGTGCTCTATACTTTATCCGGATGCGTCTTGCAAAGAAGAATGAAATGAAATTAGAAGCTTTAGTAAATGAGAGAACTATTAGCTTACAGATTGCAAAAGAAAATGCAGAGCTTGCAGTAGAAGATGAAAAAATACATAGAGCTAAAGCCGAAGAAGAAAATAGACAGAAGATAGAATTACTCCGATTTGTATCGCATGATTTAAAGAATCCGGTATTTGCTATTAAAGGTTTAGCAGAAATGTTGCTTGAAACTAGTGGACTTCATGAAGAGGATAAAAAAATTATTGAAATGATTAGCGAAGCCGGCGATAGGCAAACAAAACTTATTTCAGAACTCCTAAATTATAGTCGTTTCGAAGGGAGTGATTTTAATCTGGAAAAAACAGAAATTAACATTATATATTATATCCAACAACTTCTTCCCAACTTAATCAAGCTTGCTGCGAAAAAAAATCAGATGATTAAATTTGATTATAAAAAAGATATTTTTATGATTGATGCTGATCCTATGCTATTTGAACAAATAATAGAAAATATTATAGGCAACGCCATTAAGTTTTCTCCAAAACAAACTATTATTATTATCTCGGTTCAATCTGAGAATGACAAAGTGCGAATTAAAATTAAAGATGAGGGATTGGGATTTAGCGAGGATGATAAGAAGGTGATGTATAAACCATTTGTAAAACTTTCTGCTCAACCTACTGATAACGAATCAAGTACCGGATTGGGATTATCTATTGCTAAAAGATTTGTGGAATTAAATGGAGGAACTATATCCTTGATTAGTAGTAAAGGAAATGGTTCAGAATTTATTTTAGAATTTGATGAAATAAATTTCTAGCCGGAGATTGCTCCGGCTAGAAAAATAATATTAGTTCTTATATATATTATCCAATCCAATATATCCTTCAAGATGTTTCAGATACTCGGCGGATTTGAAATATTTTTGTTTCTGTTTTACTATCTCAACCTTACCTTGCAAACATTTTTTCTCATTATCAGAAAGGTTATTAGGAGTTTCTAACTGCTTATTCAAATAATCGTAATGTCTTTTAAATAATTCGATATCATAAAGCTGTTTATTGAGAAGTCTTTCTTTATACCAATCACTTTTCAATGTATAATCATAAGTAAATAGATTTCTTATTTCAGGATCGTTAATTGATTTGCCTTCATAATTATCATATACCATAATGTTAAGTAGTGCCTTAAGCGGAGGAATAGCTCCTTCGATACTGCCATCTAAGAAATAACTTTGAGCAACTCGTTTTTGCGCTTCTAAGATATTATTTATTCCATCCACGAAAACATCAAGATCTTGCAATTCTGGTTTTAGCATATCTTCATCAAAGACCGAAGAAGGGTTCTCGAATACACGTCCAAAAAAAGAACGAACAAATTTATATGTCATTCTGTAACCGAGTCGGCTTGCCAAAACTAATTTACCATTGTGTTCAAAATCGTTTAATTTTTCAAAGAGTCCTTCTTTAATAAGGAATTCCGGTTCTCTTTCTTCAACTCTAAGTCTGCCCCATAATTCAGGAATTAATAAACTGATATCATGATCCACTCGATACTTTGGTCCAATATATCCGGCAACGGAAGTGAATCCATCATAACCTGTAACGATATAAGAAACCAATGCATTATTAAGATCAGAAATAGGACAAAGGGCATTGAAAGGTCCTTTAGTAAGTGCCCCTTCTGAACCTGCTCCTGTTGTTGAAGGAGATTTACCTGTTAAGGAGCAAATGAAATCCATAAACAACTCAGGCAGTTCTTGATAGTGAATTGGATTATGAACGGCTAAAGAGCGAACTCCCGGCTCCGGCGGATTATCTCTTCTGCCGGCAAGTACTGATATTACAGGCCAGAGTATTGGTTTGTCGTCTGGAACTTTCCTAAACAATCTTGCACCTACTTCGGCGATATACTTTTCTTTATGTTTTGCTAAGTCCGGTCTATTTTGCAAATAGCGCATATTTTTCGAGGGCTTTCCTTCAAATATTCTTGCATTTGAAGGGGAAACAAAATAATCAGAATCATT